>JANNDF010000132.1:0-20253 GCA_031387445.1 Planctomycetia bacterium | reverse complement strand
CGACCGCCAACAGTTCCTCGACTTGGCGAAGTACCTGATCGAAGTGGCCGAGGGCGGGCCGGTCCGTGCGAGGGAACTGCGCCCCGCGGTGACAACCTTCACCGTGCCGGAGTACGAGAAAGAGATCGACCACGCCGGCCTGATCCGCGGGCTGGATCAGAAGGCGTTCCAGCGCGGCGAGGCGATTTACACCCGTGTGTGCGCCAACTGTCACGGCACGAAGGACCAGCCCGGCTCGCTGCCCACCTCGCCGAAGTTCGCCGCGCACACGTTCAAGAACGGCAGCGACCCGCACAGCCTGTACCGCACCATCACGCACGGGTACAACCAGATGGCCCCGCAGACGTGGATGGTGCCGCGGCAAAAGTACGACGTGATCCACTACCTGCGAGAAGCGTACCTGAAGCCGCACAACCCGACGCAGTACACGAAGGCGGACGACGCCTACGTGGCGAAGTTGCCGAAGGGCACCGGCACCGGCCCGGCACCGGCGAGCGTCGATCCGTGGATGGCAATGGACTACGGCCCGAGCCTGGTGAACACGTATGAGGTGGCCGCCGGCAACATCGCGTACAAGGGCATCGCCGTTCGGCTCGATGCGGGCGGTGGCGGTGTGTCTCGCGGGAAGAGTTGGGCGGTGTTCGACCACGACACCCTGCGGTTCGCGGCCGGTTGGACCGGCGACGGGTTCATCGACTGGAAGGGCATCCACTTCAACGGCCAGCACCAGGTTCACCCGAAGTTGGTGGGCGAGCGGCACGTCGAGAACCCAGTCGGGCCGGGCTGGGCCGACCCCGGAACGGGCAGCTTCAAAGACCCCCGCGACCTCGGCCGCGACAAGCGGCCGTACGGCCCGCTCCCCCGCCAGTGGGCACAGTTCAAGGGCACCTACGCCTACGGCGACCAGACGGTGATCGCGTACACCGTCGGCGACTCATCGATCCTGGAGGTGGAGGGGGCCGAGGCGGACGGCCAGAAGGGCACCGTGTTCACCCGCACGCTGGAGGTGGGCAAGTCGTCCAAAGACCTCCTCGCCCGGATCGCCCCGGACGCGGTGGCGGTCGCGGTCGTCGGTGACAACCGGGTGTCAGTAGCGAAGAAGGACGGCTTCCAGGTGCTGACCATCCCCGCCGCCGCCACGCCGACGCGGGTGAAGGTGCTGATGAGCAAGGGCACGGCCGACAACCTGACAGCCTTCGCCAAATCCACCTCCGCGCCGAAGCCGCTCAAGCCGCTGACGGACGGCGGGCCGAAGCGGTGGCCGGAGGTGCTGAAGACGACTGTGACCACCGGCAAGAGCGACGGCCCGTTCGCCGTGGACACGCTCGGCACGCCCGACCGCAACCCGTGGAACGCCCTGCTACGGCTGACCGGGTTCGACTTCCTGCCGGACGGCAAGGGGATGGCCGTGTGTACCTGGGACGGCGACGTGTGGCTAGTTTCGCCGAACAGTGGCGGTGAAACGCTGTCGTGGCAGCGGATCGCCTCGGGGCTGTTCCAACCGCTCGGGCTGAAGGTGCGTGACGGGAGTGTCTTCGTCTGTTGCCGCAACCAGATCGTGAAACTGCACGATCTGAACGGCGACGGCGAGACCGACTTCTACGAGTCCTTCAACAACGACCACCAGGTGACGGAGCACTTCCACGAGTTCGCGATGGGCTTGCAGACCGACGCGGACGGAAACTTCTACTACGCCAAGAGCGGGCGGCACGCCCTGCCCGCCCTCGTGCCGCACCACGGAACGCTGCTGAAGGTGAGCCAGGACGGCACCAAGACGGAGATTCTGGCGACCGGCTTCCGGGCGGCCAACGGCGTGTGTTTGAACCCGGACGGCAGCTTCTTCGTGACCGACCAGGAGGGCTTTTGGACGCCGAAGAACCGCATCAACAAGGTGGAAATAGGCGGGTTCTACGGCAACCTGTTCGGGTACACCGACATCACCGACACGGCGGACTCGGCGATGAAGCCGCCGCTCTGTTGGATCACCAACGAGTTCGACCGCTCGCCGGCGGAGTTGATCTGGGTGCCGGCGAAAACCTGGGGGCCGCTCGCCGGGAGTCTGCTGAACACCAGCTACGGCATGGGCAAAATCTATGTGGTGCCGCACGAGACGGTGAACGGCCAATCGCAGGGCGGCATGTGCGCCCTCCCGCTGCCGACGTTCCCGACCGGTGTGATGCGGCCCCGGTTCCACACGACCGACGGCAGCCTGCTCGTGTGCGGCATGTACGCTTGGGCCGGCAACGTGACCGCCCCCGGCGGGTTCTACCGCGTGCGGTACACCGGCAAACCGGCCGACTTGCCGGTCGGGTTGGCGGCGAGAGCCGGCGGGGTGGAACTGACGTTCACAGACGCCTTGGATGCAAAGGCGGTGGACATGAAGAGCTTCGACGTGAAGGTGTGGGGGCTGTCGCGGACCAAGAATTACGGCTCGAAGCACATCGACGAGAAACCACTCGCGGTGGCCAAGGCAACCGTGAGCGGCGACGGCAAGACGGTGCGGCTGGCCCTGCCCGACCTCGCCCCGACGTCGTGCATGGAGATCAAGTACCGGCTGAAAGGGGCCGACGGCCGACCGGTCAACGGTACGATTCACAACACCATCCACGAGTTCGGGAAGTGATACGGTATCATGGTGTCGGTGTGTCGGAGCACCCCATCGTCGGCGAGGTCGAACGACGCACCTGGTGCGATTCACCATCTCCCTGACGTCACGGCGACCACCGGACGAACACTGACCGGGCCGCGGGGTGTTATTCCGAGGGGTTCGGAGGGCACCCACTCGTCACGTCCAGCCCGCTCGAACTGCCGGCGGTGCAGCCAGATCTGCCGGGCGAATCAACACGGGGGGCGACATGGGCGGCGAAGGTGTACTGCTGGACGATCTGGGCGGGAAGCCGTGGGTGCGATCCGTCGGGGCCGAGTTGGAGGTGCGAGCGACCGCCCTGCTGGTGCGGCTCGTGCTGCCCGGCGGGCGGTCGCGGTGCGGCGCCGACCGGGCGGTGGTCCACCGCCGCACCGAGGCGGACGGTGGCGGGTACGCGGTCGAGTGGTGGCGGGTGGGAGTGGGCGGGGGTGAGGCGGAGGTGGTGGGCGAGGTGGAGGTGCGAACCCCCGCCCGCGCCGCCGCCGCTGTCACTGCCGACCTGCGGGAGGAGGGGTGATATTCGCCGAACTGTCCATGCGAGTGCCGTTTCGGGTGGTGACGATGGTGAACAACTTACCCCTCGGAAATCGGACCCCATGTCGCGGTGGGTGTCTTGCCGATCCGCACCGCACGCCACCCGCCGGCTTACCTCGGCGGCACTTCGGTCGGCTGTAGGTTGAACTCGCAGCCGCCCTCTCCCGCCTCAAGGTGCGGTATGACCCGACGAACCCTCCTCGCCCTGTTTGCCGCTCTTCCGGTCGTCGCCGCCCCGGTGCCGGCTCCCCCCAAGGCGTCACCCGCCATCACGGCCGCCAACGTTACCGACCTGCGGCTGGTGCAGGAGGTGGAGCGGAAGGTGTACGCCATGTGCCTCGGACCGGCCAAGGGCGAACTCACCCTCGTCGACCACCTGCGGTCCGCCGAAATCGTGGACGACGTCGAGTTCAAGCCGGTCAAGGGCGGGCCGACCGGGCTGAAGCCCACGCACTTCACCGCGTCGGCGGACGGCAAGTACCGGGCGTGGGTGGAACGGGGCACCACCAAGTACGTGCTGGAGGACGTGGGCGGGAAGAGGAAGACGGAGATCGAAGTGGGCGACGCGGGCAGCGGGTGCGCGTTCAGCCCGGACGGCAAGACGCTGGCGGTCGGGTACAACGTGGTCGGCCCGAACGCCCCGAAGGGCGGCGAGTTCTCGGAGTCGCGGTTGTACGACACGGCCACCGGGAAGCTCCTGCACACCCTAGAGCAGGACGGCCAGGGCGGTCTCACGCCGGTGTTCAGCCCGGACGGCAAGACGCTGGCGCTGGGCAACCGCAACTGCCCCACCAGGCTGTTCGACGTGAAGACGGGGAAAGTACTGCACACGCTGAACCGCGGGATGACGCAAGGGATTGCGTTCAACCCGGACGGGACGAAACTGGCGACCGCCTACGTGGACGGGAAAGTGGCGGTGTGGGACGTGGCATCGGGGGTGAAGGTGGGCGAGGCGAAGTCGGCGTGCGAGGAACTGTACGCGGTGGACTGGGGGAAGGACGGGGACCTGCTGGCCACCTCCGGGCGGAACGGCAAGGTGCAGGTGTGGGACGCGGCGAAGCTCACCGTGGTGAAGGAGTTGGACGCCCCCTTCTGGGTGATCGCGGTACGGTTCACGGCGGACGGGTCTCGGCTGCTGACGGCCGGCGCGGCCGACTACGGGGGCGACAAGGAGCGGAAACTGTCGGTGTTCGCACTCACCGGCGAACTGAAGAAGTAGGCTGCTACGGGGCACCCAACCAACACGACCACCGGCCGCTCCCCAGCGCGGCCGTTTGTTCGCGCGAGTGCCTGGGCTGTCGCGAGACTGTGTGCGGCAGGCCGAGCGCGACTCCGTGATCGGACTGAGCCTGGGCTCGGTGGCGAGTGAGACGACGTCAGTTGCGACGGGTGGCGTAGCGGCCGAGGATGGGGATGCGGAACTTGCCCGTGTCCGGCAGGTAGAGGACGGGAAGCCCGCCGGCGGTCGTAAGGGCGAGGCCCGCCGCTGTGCGGTGGCAGACCACGGTGTGCACATGCTCGACGTCGTCGTCGATCAGGAACCGTTGTCCGGCATGGAACGGGAAGTCGGCCGTCATTTCACATCTCGTGGGTGAGTCCAGAGTAGCGACAGACATCCTCACCGCAAAGGCGAACGCCGGACGACACGCCGACTGGCACGGGGTCGCCAGGCATCGTCGAACGGTCCAGTCGCGGATCGTCGCTTGCACCGCAAAAGCACTACGGCGACGAGCGGCCGCCCACGTTCACCGAAGTGATCGCCTGCCCGGCGAGTAGGACATCGAACCGAAGGCGAAGGCACTCGCCAGCATGCTGTGGCCGACGAGCGGACATGCGGGAAGCGAGTGAACCCCGCCGCGGGCACTGCCGCGGCGGGGTTCACTCGGCTCGGAACTGTCGGGGGCGGGTTAGTACCGCCGCTGACCACCACCACCGCCGTACCCGCCGCCGCCACCACCACTGCCGCCCCGCGACTCACGCGGCTTGGCCTCGTTCACCGTCAGGTTGCGACCCTGGAACTCGTTCATGTTGGAGCCCTGGATGGCCTCCTGGGCGCCGCTGGCCATCTCCACGAAGCCGAACCCGCGGCTGCGGCCGGTGTCCCGATCCGTCACCACTTGTGCGCTCACCACCTGCCCGTACTGGCCGAACAGTTCCATCAGGTCGGCGTCGGTGGTGCCGAACGCCAGGTTGCCGACGTACAGTTTCGTACTCACGAGTCACCTTTAGCGGCCGCGATTCGACCGCGTGCGGAGTGTCACCCGCCGGCCGGTGCCAGTGGGTGGGCGGACGAAATCCCGACACGGGTCGAACACCCGTGCGAGCGGCTTCGCGGTCCTGGTCGAGCGGTTCGGAGGCGGTCTACGAGGTGGACTCGGAGGCGGCAGCGAAGATCGGTCGGTCGGAGGTGAAGGCTTCATCCGTCGTGGTGGGGATCTCTAGCCCCACCTTAAATCACACTGTACGCACACCGAGTCGGCAATACTACCCCAAACATCAGGATTACCTTGCGCCCCCTGCGTCCGGGCGGGCCGTCTCAGTTCACCGTGGGACGATGCCCTCGATCGCTGCCAACTCACCTGGGGTGAGGGGTGAGCCGACGACGGCGAGGTCCGCCCGCATGTGGCTTGCGTCGGTCGTGCCGGTCAGGGCCACCATCCCGACGTCCAGGGCGAAGCGGAACACGACCTGGGCCGGCGTCCACCCCGGCGGCTCGCGATGCCGGCGACCACCTCACTCCCGACCACCGCCCGGTTGGCGGTGAGCAGCGAGAACCCCTGGTAAACGATGTTGTTGGCCTCACAGTACCGACGGACCTCTCCGTCCCAACCGCGGGAGGCGTGACAGCGGTGCTGGACGACCGCCGGCCGCACCCGACTGCCGTCCATCAGTTGCTGGAGCTGTTCGAGGGTGGCGTTGCTCACTCCGATCAGCCGGGCGCGGCCGGCGTCGTGCAACCCCTCCATCGCCCGCCACGCCTCCCAGTCGTCCCGGCTGAGGCCGACGGAGTGGGAGGGGCCGTGCAGCAGATAGGCGTCGATCACGCCCACCCCGAGGTGCGACAGGGAACTGGCGAACGACTGCTCCACCTGAGTGGCGACGGGGGATGCCGAGTCGTACGGGAGCCGGTCGTCCTGGCCAGAACGGAAGGTGAACTTGGTCTGCACGAACAGGTCGCCGCGGGTGACAATGCCTTCGGCCAGGGCGGCCGTGACGGTCGCCCCAACACCGGCCTCGTGGTAGTGCTTCCGCTGGTTGGCGGTGTCGATCCCGCGGAACCCGGCTCGGAGGGCTACGGCGGTGAGCCGTTCGATAGGGGTTCGACAACCGCGTCCGACGGCACTCGCCTCTGGGGTACATGACCGCAGAGTTGAGTGGGCGCACAACCCGAACAGCCGCTAACTCACTGCCCACTTTCCGTAGTGAACATCTTCCCCAGCAGGGGATTCGGCGGGTGGTGAGGCGGCCAGGGCCGGTACGACACACTTCATCCCGCATGAGCAAGTCGCCGACCGGCCAGTCGCGGCACTCGGCACCTTGAACCGTTTGCCACACGACGGGCACGGGAATCGGATCGTGTCGTCCACGACGACCTCCTCGTATGACTGACGTGCGCGCGAAAAAACGGCCCGCAGCGGAGGCGACACCCGCTTCGTGCGGGGTTGCGTCACGAGCGGGTGAAGATGGACCCGCTCAAAGTGCCGGTGCTGTCCGCGAACGACTCTTGCTCGATGCCCATGGCCCGCAGGATGCTCAGGTACATGTTCGACATGCGGGCGTCGTCCTTCCGCCAGTAGACGTGTAACCGCCGCCCGACGTGCGAGAGCGGTTCGTCCCCGAACTGGCCACCTGCCGGGAGCAGGCGCAGGCGGCTCCGGTCGCTACCTCACCACCCGCAGCTTGAACGCGTGGAACACCTCCTGCCCCTTGCCGTCACGGACGGTCAGAATCACCGCCTGCTCGCCGGCAGTAGCGTCTGCCGGCACCGCCCACGTCACCACCCCCTCGGCCGACACGCTCATCCCCTTCGGCCCGCTGTCCAGGGTGTAGGCGATCTTCTTGTCCTTCGCCTTCACCTGGACGGCGTAAGTGAGGGTCGCCCCGGCCTTCGCGTCCGACGGCGGCTGAGACGTCACGAGCAGGTAGTTCAGCCCGGACTTCTCCAACTCCGCGGCCGGATCGACCTTGTACAGCACCACCTGATCGTTGCTCGGCGGCAGCACCGCGATCACCTTCGCGTCCGGGACGAAGAACACACGCCTCCACGGGCCGAACGGCTCGCGGTCCCACCCGTTGAACCCGAGCCCGTGGTCGGCCTTCTCCAGCTTGGCGACCGGCTGCTTCAATCCCGGCAGGTGGACTGTGAACCCGCCGCCTTTACCGCCGGTGGCTGAGGACAGCGACAAGAAGTAGTCGCCGCGAACGGCCGGCAGGCAGTACCCGTAGGCCGCGTCGTCGGCGGAACCACGTTCAAGGGTACGGGACACCACCCCCTTGGCGGTGAACACCGTCCGGCCGTCCGGACCGGGGATGACGTGCATGAGTTCGCCCCCCTCGTGCCTCTTCACGACCCCGCCCTCCCACACGAACGCCGACGACTCGACCGGCGATTGGTTGCTCTTCCACGCCCCGAACACCGTCCCGTCGGCGGAAGCGAACCGGCCCAGGGCCGAACCCAGCGGACGCTCGGTCCCGTTCGCCCCGGTGCTCGGCAGTTGGCGGAAGGTGGCCGGGTCCAACAGGAAGCCGTTCGCCACCAGCGGGCCGTTCGAGGCGTGGCCCATCAGCAGGCCGGTGATGTTTTCCGAGAACGGCGGCGCGTCCGACTTCTCCAACTCGAACGTGGTCAGACTCCACCGCTCCAACTTGCCGGCCTTCTTCAGTCCGACGACGACGCAGTCCAGTCCGGCGGCGTAGGCGACGTCGTCTTCAGCCAGCGGAATGTATTTCGTCACCCGCAGCTCGTTGAAGTCGAACAGGGCCAGCTTCTTCAGTTTCGGCATGTGGAACACGAGGTACCGCCCGCCGCCGCCGACCACCACGTCGGTGAACACCTCCGGCAGCTTCTTGACCACCCTGTCCTCGGCCAGCGGTGGGGCGGCGATAGCCACCGCCGACGGGTCGGCCGGCCGGAGCAAGTTGGCGTCACAGATGACCACCCGCTCCTCGGCTCGCGCCACCTCCTTGCCGTCCACGCTTGCCACCACCGCCAACCGCACCGTGGCCACTTCCGGCACGGTTTGCGCCGTCAGCCTCGACGCCTTCGACAGGTCGAACGTCGCCTTCTGCCCGCCGACGTCCACCTCCGTCTTGCCCAACCCGGCGATCTCGCCGGACAGCGTGGTCCGCCCGTCGGCCAATTGGACAGTCGGCTTCGGCCCGAATTCGACACCCCGCACACCGCTCAGCCGGACGGGTTTGCCGTCCACCGTGAAGACGAGGTCCGGAGTCGTTCCGGTGACGGCCGCCGACCCGAACCGCGCGGTCAGTTCCACGAGCGTGACGGGCGACTTCACCACCGGCGTGACGGTTGCCGTGAACGCCTCGCCAGTCTTCCTCATGGCCACCTCCCGCGGTCCCTCGTCGCCGGCCTGGACGATCAGCTTCAGCACCGGTTCCGGCGCGTTCGGCACGAACGACACGACGCGGGCCGCGAACTCGGTCGGCTTGCCGGCGTCGGCGCGGGCCAGCGCGGGCGGCACGAACGCCAGGTCCGGGGCCTTCAGGAAGCGGTCCAGGTGGCCGACCGGGATGGCCTCGTTGATGGCAACCCGCCCGCCGGCGAGGCCGCGAACGACGACGCCGACCACCGCGCCGGTGTCGTCCACCACCGGGCCGCCTGAGTTGCCGTAGGTGAGCGACACGTCGATCTGGATGGCGTCCAGTTGCTTGTCCTTGTGCCGCAGCGAGGTGACGGACCCGGCGTTCACGCTGACCGCCGGGTACTCCTTCTTGTCCACCGACAGCGCCTTGCCGAGCGGGAACCCGCACGCCACCACCTCGGCCAGTTCGGACAGGCCCTTCGTCGAGCCGAGCGTCAGGGCCGGCAAGTCTTTCACCCCGTCCACCCGCAGAAGCGCCAAATCGACCGCCTTGTCGGTGCGAACGACCTTCGCCTTCAACACCCGCTGCCCCTCCAACGACGGGTTGAGCACGAGTGTGACGGTGCCGTTGTCGGCCGTGCGGACGACGTGCTCGTTCGTCACGAACAGGCCGGACGAGTGGACGCAGAAGGCAGTGCCGGTGCCCTGCACGTGTTCGACGAAGGCGGTGGCCGCCTTCGCCTTCTTGCCGATCTCGACGCGGGTCGGCTTGTCGGCGGCCACCGCCGGCAGCACGGCCAAAACGAGGGCAACGACCGGAGAGAGGCGCATCGAATCGTTCTCGCGGAGTGGACTCTGAGGACGAAGATACCCAAGCGAACACCGGTGGTCATGCGGAAAGTTGAAGCGCAAGTGGGAGCATGGATTCCGAGTTTGTCCCGATCCGGCGAGTGGTGATATTGCCGGGTACGGGTCGGTCATCGCGGACGGGTACACGCATGACGACCCGCCAATCCTGCTCGCCGGTGGGCCCCGTCCGCCGGGAGCTTCGTCACGATCAGGAGCCGGGCCTGGCCCACGCGGGGATCGGCGCTTGAAAGGTGACCAGATTCCCGTGACCCGGATGTGTGAATGTCAACTCAAAGGCGTGCAGGTTCAGCGGGGCATCGCCCACCGCATGCGTTTGCACCTCGCCCAGTTGGTGGTCGGGTTGGTACATGGCGTCGCCCCGGATCGGCCAGCCGAGGTGCCACAGATGGACACGGATTTGATTCGTTCGACCCGTCCGCGGCTTCACGCTCAGAAGTGACGTGCCGTCCGGGAACCTCTCGACCACCTCGAACTCGGTGCGGGCGTGGACTCCCCCCTCCTCGTTTACGATCCGCGCGCCACAGTGCCCCTCCGTGGTGGCGATGGCGGCCGTACACTCGAAGTGGTCGTCCGGCGGGTGGCCGATCACGCGGGCCAGATACCGCTTCTGCACGTCCCCGCGTTCGAACTGCGGCTGCAAGACCCTCGCGTGGGCCGCGGTTCGGGTGAAGACGGCGATGCCGGAAGTGTTGGCGTCGAGACGGTGGGCCGGTCGCGGCTTCTGCGGGGCGTACACCTGGCGGAGGATCCACTCCAGCGTGTTCCGGTGGAACCGGCCGCTCGGGTGCATCGGCAGTGGGGCCGGCTTGTTCACCACGATCAGCGCCGCGTCCTCGTGCAGCAGTTCGATCCCAGCGTTCACGTCCGGTTCGACCTGAAGCCGCTCGCGAGTGTAGTACCGCTCGCCGGGCCGCACGACGTGGGCCGCCGTCACGGGGTGGTGCTGGCCATCGACGAGATCGCCCGCCGCGATGGTCGATTGCCAGTGGTCGCGGGGGATGTGGGCAAAGACCTCGCACACGAGATCCAGCAGCGTGAACCCGTCGTGGCGAGCGGCGACGTTCAGCGGGCGGAAGTTGTCCTGCGGGCGTCGGCCGGGCAGCGGAGTCGTCACGTCGCGAAGCCGCTCGCGGCGTTCCGCGAGTGTTTGCGACTGAAGCTCCTCCGGGGACTTGTAACACCTCGGGCAAGAGACCCCCTCGACGGTCAGCGGGCTGGCTTGCTCC
The DNA here is from genome assembly GCA_031387445.1 of Planctomycetia bacterium. GTDB lineage: Bacteria > Planctomycetota > Planctomycetia > Gemmatales > Gemmataceae > JALHQU01. The sequence goes on along the minus strand of JANNDF010000132.1, from coordinate 9,433 downwards.
TCGGGCGTCAGCAGGCTCTGACACGCGAAGCACAGCCCGTGCGCCGACTCGTCCAGGTCGGCCGACAGCCCGACCCGCTTGTCGAACACGAAACACTCGCCGCGGAAGTGTTCGCTGCCGCACTCCTCGAAGTACTTCAGGATGCCGCCGTCGAGCTGGTACACCTGCTCGAACCCCCGTTGCAGCAGGAACGGTGCGGCCTTCTCGCAGCGAATGCCGCCCGTGCAGAAGGTCACAATCGGGTTCGGGTGCTCTGACGGGGACAGCTTCTCCACCGCCTCGGGGAACTCTCGGAAGTGCCGGATGCCCATTGCGGTGGCGCGATCGAACGTCCCCAGATGCACCTCGAACTCGTTCCGCGTGTCGAGCAGCGTGAACGGGCGGCCCTCGTCGAGCCAGCGTTTCAGCTCCCGCGCGCTGAGGCGTGGGGCGGGGTGGCGGGCGGGATCGATCCCCGGCACCCCGAACGCGATGATCTCCTTCTTGATCTTCACCAGCATCCGCGAGAACGGCTGCTCGCCGCTCTCGCTCACCTTCGGTTCCAAACCCTCCAGGCCGGGGGTGGAACGCAGCGCCGCCAGGAGTTGATCGACCGCCTCGGTGGTGCCAGCTACGAACAGGTTGACGCCTTCCGTGCTGAGGAGGATGGTCCCCTTCAGCCCCGACTCGCGGCAAGCGGCCGTCAGGTTCGCTCGCAACGCCTTCAGGCCGTCCAGCGGGGCGAACCGATACGCAGAAATGTTGATGACGGCGGGCACCGACGCTCTCCCGGTCGAGGTCAGACGGTAGGGCGGCCTCGCCCGCCCTACACTTCACTTGCAACGAACCGCGAGTGGCTCTTTGCAACTCATTTGGGTTGTTGTACTGCCCCCACCTCTCCCCTGCGAAGCGGGGGAGAGGTCGGATCGGGAGCGGAGCGGACGATCCGGGTGAGGGGGCGTCAATCCTCCCCCCTCACCCGCCGGGTTCACTCTGTTCACCTCGGCGACCTCTCCCCCGCTCCGCAGGGGAGAGGTGGGGGCGTCTGACCCCTCCGTTCAGGTGCAATGAACCGCTAGCATACCAACCCCCACCCGACCCCACAAATCGCCATGCCCCACTTCCCACTCGCCGTTCTCGCCCTCCTCCTGCCCGTGGGCGCGTTCGCCGCCGACCCCGACCCGTACGAGAAGTACGTCACCACCTCCAAGGATTTCAAGGCGGTGAAGCAGGACGCCGACTGGCTCCGCAAGGCGTACCCGAGCTGGCTGTACATGCCGTGGACGCACCAGTGGACGGTCGGGTACACCGACGCGTCCGCCGAGTGGGCGGCCAAGAGCGGGTACAACGGGGCGTTCATCGACCGCGACGCCCTCGGCGACAACGGGGCGAAGCTGAAGTGGATCGACCGCCACCAGTTCCGCTTCTACGTCGATCACCTGGCCCGCAAGGGCGACCTGCACCTGTGGGACAGCAGCATCCCGGACAAGTTCAAGGACGCGATCCACGAGGGCGGGGTGCGGGCGGTGCCGGTGAACGACACCCTGAAGGCGAGGCTGAAGGGGTACATCAAGACGAACGCGGCGACGGTCAGCCGCTCCCCCAACCGGGCCGCCTACGCCCTGGACGACGAGATCTCGTGGGGGTTCTTCGTCCACCCGACGATGTGGCGCGTGACGGACGACGCGACGGCGTACCCGGCGTGGCTGAAGGAGGTGTACGGGCCGAAACCGCCGAAGCGGGACAAGTGGGTGACCTACGAGGACATCCGCCCGAAGCTGGCCGGGTGGACGCTGAAGGAGTTCGACGCCTCCTCGCTGATGGACCAGTGGAGCTTCAACGACAGCTACTGGAACAACTTCGTCGGCGACCTGGTGGAGTATTCCAACGCGGTCGATCCCGACACCCCGTGCGGGTACGTCGGCGGGCAGTCCCCGAACGCCTTCGGCGGGTACGACTACGCCAAGCTGATGAAGAAGGTGCAATTCCTGGAGGCGTACAACATCGGCGGGGCGCAGTCGGTGGTCCGCTCGTTCAACCCGCACAACGCCATCCCCACCGTCACCACCCACTTCCACAAGAAGTCCGACGACACGGCGTGGCAGACGTGGTACTACCTGGCCCACGGGAACAAGGGGTTCATCGGGTGGGTGGACGGGTGGTTCGACGGCAAGACGCCGAAGGCGTGGCACGCCGAGGCCGCCCCACACTTCAAGGCCGCCGGCGGGACGATCGGCCCGCTCATGACCGGGGCCGAGTGGGTCCACGACGGCATCGCCATCTACTACAGCCACTCGTCGATTCAGCTCGGCTGGGTACTGGACGCCGCCGCCCACCGCAAGACGTGGGTGAACCGCAACGGCGACGACCGCCTCGGATCGTCCCACCAGGGCCGCAAGGCGTGGGAGAACATGCTGCGGGACTCCGGGTTGCAGTACAGCCACGTCAGCTACGCCGACGTGATCGCGTCCGGCATCCCGAAGGAGTACAAGGTGCTCATCCTGCCGGCGTGCCTGTGCCTGTCGGACGTGGAGGCGAAGCGCATCCGCGAGTTCGCCGAGGCCGGCGGGACGGTGATCGCCGACTACCTGCCGGGGGTGTGGGACCAGCACGGCAAGGGGCGGGCCGCCGGCGGGGCACTCGACGACCTGTTCGGCGTGACGCACTCGCCCGACCTGAAGGCGGCGGACCTGTTCGCCGGCGGCGACCTCTGGTGCGAGTTGGATCAGGACCGGCACTTCGAGTGGAAGACTTACAAGGAGTTCCTCGGCACCGACAACAAGTGCCTTCAGGAAGACGGGTTCGACAAGGCGGTGCGGAAGATGGAAGTGAACAGCGTGAAGAAGGTCGGCAAGGGCACGGCCGTGCTGATGAACCTGTCCCCGCAGTGGTACAACGCCCACCGCGAGGCCGGGCCGGAGGCGGCGAAGAGGCGGGCGGTGTTCATGAAGCCGGTCGAGGCGGCCGTCGGCAAGCGGTGGGTGGAGGTGGGGGCGGCGAAGGACAAAGCGTGGGGGTGCGAGGTGACGTACTGGTCGAAGGGTGGCCGCACCCTGGCGTTCGTGGTGATGAACCCGGAGACGTCGGTGAGCAGCACCGGCGGGGGCAACTCGGTCGGGCTGAAGGCGGCCACGGTGCCGGTCCTGCTCATGTTCGCCGGCAAACTGACTGGGGTGAAAGACGAGCGCACCGGGAAGAAACTCGAGGACGACACCGAGTTCGCGTTCGAGTGGCCGACGACGGAGGCGGTGGTGCTGTCGTTCGACGGCTCGCCGCCGAGGGCGAAGTGACGGCGTCACCCGGAAAAGACGGCACCGGCGGAAGGGTGTGAAAAGCAAGAACCCCTGGGAAACCAGGGGTTCTTGAGTTGCGGCGGTAGGATTTGAACCTACGACCTCCAGGTTATGAGCCTGGCGAGCTGACCGGGCTGCTCCACGCCGCGTCGTTGTGAGGTAACTATACGCGACCGCGGCGGAAAGGAAAGGGCACTTTCCGCCGCGGGGTCACCGAACAGCCCGCGGAGCGGGCGGCGACACTACTTCTTCTTCGACAGGTCGGTGAACTTGATGTCGGCGTACTCCGCCTTCATGTTCGGGTGCCCGCCGTGCAGTTGGAAGGCGATGATGCCGTCGAGCGGGAAGTCCTTGCGGTCCTTCTCCTCCTTGCCCGGCAACTTCGGGAAGTCGCCGTCCACCATCGTCTCGCCGTTGATGGTGATCGTCACCTTCGTCCCCTTGGCCACGATCTTGTACGCGTTCGACTCCTTCTCCTTCACCGCCTTCTTCACCATCGCCGCGTCGCTCGCCTTGATCATGCCGCCCACCCCTTCCCCGTACAGGCTGCCCCAGTACTGCTGGCCGATGTCCGCCTGCGGGCCGGCCACCTTGTACGGCTGCTTGTTGTCCGGGCCGTCCTTGTCGGTGCGGGTGCTGCGGATCTGCACCCCGCTGTTCCCCTTCGCCTCGTGCAGCGTCACCTTGAAACTCAGTTCGAAGTCGCTGTACTTCGTCTTGCTGCACAGGAACGTGTTGTACTTCGGGTCTTCCTTCGTCTCGCCGATGATGCTCCCCTTCTCCACCTTCCACAGGTCTTTCCGGCCCTCCCAGTTGTCGGGCTTGAGGAAGTCGGCGGTGTCGTCGGCGCGGGCGAACGGGGCGGCCAGCAACAGGGCGGCCGGCAGTACGATCAGCAGGCGGGAGAGTCGCATCACGGGAACCTCGGGAATGGGAAACGCCCCGGCGGGATGGCGAGCGGTGGGGCGTGGGTATGGTCCGGGGGAAGGCGGGCAAAGGCAAGGGGTGACTTGGCGAACCCCGGCAGTGATGCCGGGGGTGGCATTTGCAAGCACCCCCGGCATCACTGCCGGGGTTCACCACAACACCATTTACCCCGCCTGGCGGTCCCAGAACGCCACCCACTCCGCCCACTCCGGCCCCACGGCCGCCGCCCCCTTCGCCAGCAGACCCTTCATCGCCTGGTTCCACACCGCTTGCTGTTCGGTGGTCAGGCGGTCGAGCGCACCGCGGGCGCTCACCCGGCCGAGGATGACGCGGTCGATGCGGGCGAACTCGAGGACCGTCGGCCGCGCCTCGTGCCCGGCGAACACCACCTCCGCCGTAATCCGCTGAAGCCCCAAATGGACCGCCCCGACGGAAGCCGTCACCCCCGCCCAGGCACGGGTCATCCGCGGCAGGGCGAGCAGTTCGCGGTCGATCAGCTTCCGCACCGCGCCATCCGCGTGGTGCAGGTCGTCGAGCGCCTTCCGCACCTTCGCCACCCGTCCGGTATGCCGCTCTCGCACCAGCGCCGCACGCGCCTTCTCGAACGCCGCCGGGATGGTGCCCGAGTGGAACCCCGGCGTGAGCAGGGCGTACACCGTCTCCCCGTGGTGGCCGACGGGCAGCGGGCGGAGCCGCCGCGGGCGGTTGGCCTCGTACAGCCGCCAGTTCTCCTTCAGCTCCCACACGCAGAATCCGAAGATGCCGGGGATGCCCCAGATGACCGACCCGACGACGCCCAGCCCCAGGCCGGTGGTGTCGGCGATGGGGCCGACCATCGGCAGGAGGAGCTTGTGCGACACCGTCACCACCGGGAAGTGCTTGACCGGGTTCACTTGCGGTTCGATGAGCAGGTAGAAGGCGAACCGCCACACGTAGGCAACCGGGAACCAGAGGAACGCGAGGACGATCTTGCCCGCCCGCGCCGGCTTCGACTGCCCCTCGCGGAACCGCAGCCACTCGTCCACGGAGTAGATGACGCGGTCCATGATGCCGAGGGCTTCGCGGAATAGCCACTGGATGAACCCGAGCAGGTTCGGCAGCAGGTCGCGGCGGACGGCCCGCCAGCCGTCCGAGAACAGTTCCTCCACGCCGTCCTGGCACCGCCGGCCGAAGGGTGTGTTCAGCAGCACCGCCAACACCCCGAACGTGCCCCCGCCCCACCACAGCACCTTTGGCCAACTCGCCCAGAACAGCCAGAGCGCACCGCCGACCGCCACCCCCGCCACCAGCGGCCAGCCGAGGCGGTCGGCGACCATTCGCGGGATCGGGTGCGTGCGGACGGCCCGCACGGGGGGTGCGTTCCACACCCACAAGGGGGCGGTGACGAACAGCCACTTCAGCCCGCGGCCGACGTGGCCGCACAGCTTGCCGACGAACGCACGAAACGCTGGCGAATGTAGCAGTCCGACGAACAGCACTCCGAGAATGGCGACGGCGGTGATGTCCATCGGGGTGAAGAGGTCGTGGTGCACCTTCCCTTTGGCGTGATCGGCGACGGCTTCGTGGGCCGGCTCCGGGGTCGAGTCGAGGTCGCCCACCACTTTCGAGATGAACCCGTACAGCATCCCCAGTTCGTGCCAAATGTACTTGGAGAACTCGACCGCCATGATCGCCCCGCCGAACGGCATGACGACGAACTTCGCCAGCCAACGCCCGACGGCGGTGCCGAACACCAGCGAACTGCCCCGCTGAATCGCCCGCAGGTACACCTCGCCGGGGTGGTAGAGGCCGTCGAGCGCTTTGCCGAGGGCGGCATCGGCCCGCAATAGCGCGTCGCCCTTGATGAACTCGCCCGGCCCGGTCAGGTCGTCCAGCTTGAAGGCGTGACGGGCGAGGGCGTCACGCAGGTCGCCCAGGCGGGCGTGCCCGCGGTGGCAGATGGTGTCGATCACCTCCTCGGCGACGGTGTCGCGGGCGACCGCCTCCGGCGCGTGGTGCGGGATCAGGATGCCGGCCAGCGTGTCCTTCACCACCGGACGGAGCTTGGCCCGCAGTTCGGCATCGGTGGTGGCAATCTCCTGATCGAGCAGCAGCAGCACCGGGTTGGCGAGCGAACTCGGCAGGCGGGCGAAGTGCGTGCGGGCGGCGGACAGGTGCTTCAACAACACCGCGTGGCGGGCGAGGGTGAGCTGCCGCACGAGCGGGGTGCGGAACAGGCTCCGCACCCACGCGGCCGGGTCAATGGCGAAGATCTCCTTGCTCAGGTCGATGACGATTTTTTGCAGGTCGTACAGGCCCATCGCGGCGGACGGCCAGGACCCGCAGGCGGCGGCCGGCAGCAGTGCGACGAGGGCATCGGCCCACGCCTGTTTTTCGTCGCGGCCCCAGGCGAACAGCTTACCCAGTTTGGGAATCAGCCCTTCCGTGATAGAAGTGCTCGCAGCGGGCGGGGCGTTCGCCTGCGTGTGCAGGAGGGCGGCACGGACCAAGTTGCCGGTGGCGGCGGCGCGGGTGGCACGGTCGTGCAACTTCTGTGGCGAGGGCGGCAGAGCGGGCGAATCTTCGGCCGGGTACTGGGTGGCGTACTCGCTCAGGTCGGGGTCGGCGGCCCCGTCCGGGCGGGTGCGGGCATACAGTTCAGTGGCGTGTACGTCCTTCGCCGCCAGACGCTCGACCACCGCCGCGTCGATTGACGGGTAGGTGTACGCCAGCACCTCCGGGGCGAACCGGCGGAGGGTCAGGAACTCGCCGACGAACGCCGCGTACTGCTCGGCCGGCGTCGGGTCGGCCGGGAGCACCTGCCCGCGGCGCAACCGGAACTTCGCCTCCACCGCCCCCGCTTGACCGAGTTCGGCCCAGCGTTCCACGCCGGCCGCCGTAATCTTGTCCACCACCGCCGCTTCGAACAGCAGTTCCCAATACACCCGCAACAGGTCGGCGTCCGGCAACTGCCTCCCGATGCGGTCACCCGGCTCGACGAGGAGCAGCCGCGAATCGCTCTCGCCGTCCGAGACCGCCGCCGCGAACTCGCCCGTCTGGTTCATTTGTGAAACGGTCAGCCGGTGGGCGTGTTCCAGCCCGGTCGCCACCCGCACGCCCAGGTCGGCCAGCCGCTGAAGCCCCCGCCGCAGGTGTCGCTCGTTCACCAGCCGCACCGACGGATCGACCCGGCGGAGAACCTGTTCGAGCTGTTGCCGATCCACGGGCGGCCTCGCGGGGTGGGTAGCGGATGTTGTAGGAGGCGGGTTGGAGACCTCACCCCCGTCCCCCTCTCCAAAGCGGCGAAGTGGTGTTCACCATGTCCAGGCACCGTGGCGTCGCCCCGAGCTTGCGAGGGGAACACGCCCGCACGGTCGCAAGCTCCCGGCGATGACACGGTTCGCCCTTTTCCCCGCCCGCCCGAAACCCGCGCGGGTAGAATCTCGTAGCGATCACCCTTCCCCCGTGAGGTCCACCGTGCGACACGTTCTCTGCGCGCTTGTGGCGACACTGCCACTCGCCGCGTTCGCGGCCGACCCGCCGCCCAAAGCGGACAAGCCGAAGGCCGAAACGAAAGCCGAAGTGCCGTACCGCCTGACCGACACCAAGCACGTGCTGGTGCGGGCCAAGCTGAACGGCAAAGGGCCGTTCAACTTCATCCTCGACACCGGCGCGCCGGCCGTGTTCGTCTCCAAGGCGCTGGCGAAGAAGGTGGGGTTGGAGGAAGACAAGAAGGGGTGGGGCACGTTCGACTCGTTCGTGCTCGAAGGCGGGCTGAAGGTGGACAAGGCGCAGGGCCGCGTCGAAGACCTGTTCCAACTCGAAGGGATGAACGGCATGGGGCTGGCCGGCGTCGAACTGCACGGGGTCATCGGGTACAACGTGCTGGCCAAGTTCCGCATCACCTACGACTTCACCGGCGACAAACTGGCGTTCGTGCCGCTCGACTTCGACCCGCCGGAGCCGAAGGGCATCGGCGGCAAGGGCGGCGGGCAGGGCGGGCTGGAAGTGATGGGCACCATGATGAAGACGCTGGCCGGGTTCATGGGCGTGAAGCCGAACTTCGAGGTGCGGCCGGGCGGGTTCGTCGGCATCGAGATCGAGGAGAAGGACAAGAAACTGGTGGTGAAGACGGTGCTGAAGGGCAGTCCGGCGGACGACGCGGGGTTGAAGGCCGGCGACACTCTGGACTCGGTGAAGGACACGTCGCTCGACAGCCTGTCGGACGTGGCCCGCGTGTTCGGCAAGGCGAACGTGGGCGACACGGTGAAACTGACCGTGGCCCGCGGCGGGGAGAAGAAGACGTTCGGCATCAAACTCGGCGGAGGGCTGTAACCATGACCCGCAGACTGCTGGCGATCCTGCTCGGGCTGGCCGCGGCGCTGCCCGCCGTCGCCGAGGACAAGCCGAAGTCGAAGGACGAGCCGAAGAAGCCGGAGGCGCCCATCGTGGTGCCCATCGAACTGCTCCCGTCACGGCACTTCGTGGTCGAGGTGATGCTCGACGGCAAGGGGCCGTACCGCTTCATCCTGGATACCGGCGCCCCGCTCACCATCATCAACAGTAAGACGGCGAAGGAGGCCGGGCTGACGAAGAAGGCGGGCGGCGGCGGGCTGCTCGGGGCGTTCGGCGGCATGAACCAGGTGGAAGTGCCGACGATGGAACTCGGCAGCGTGAAAGCGGCCAAGACCACCGCCGTGGTGATGGACCACCCGACCGTGCAGGCCATCTCGGACGCCTTCAAGAAGGAGTCCGGCCCCATCGAAGGGCTGATCGGCTTCCCCTTCTTCGCCCGCTACAGCATGACCGTGGACTACCAGAAGAAGGAGCTGACGTTCACCCCGAACGGGTACAAGCCGGGCGACTACATGGCCGACATGATGGACAGCCTGACGAAACTGGACGAGCGGAACAAGCCGCGGGTGGTCAAGCCGACCGGCTTGTGGGGCCTGGACGTGGACAAGGAGAAGGACGACGAGAAGGACGGGGTGACGGTGAAGGCGGTGTACGCCGACGGGCCGGCCGCGAAGGCGGGCGTGAAGGCGGGCGACCGCCTGCTCACCATCGACGGCCGCTGGACCGACAGCGTGGGAGACGCCGCCATCGCCACCAGCCTGGTGAAGGTCGGGAAGGCGGTGCCGGTGGTGGTGCTGCGAAGCGGCAAAGAAACGACGCTGACCCTGACGCCGAGCGTGGGGCGGTGACGGCCGCTCTCGGTGAACCGGCGGCGTGAGCCGCCTGAGTGCCATCACCCA
>JANNDF010000099.1:0-8147 GCA_031387445.1 Planctomycetia bacterium | reverse complement strand
GCCGACGCCGCCGACCCCGCCCGCCTGGACAAGTTCGGCGAGACCTTCCTGCTCGCGTTTCTGGTCATTCAACAGGTGGCCGTGCTGCTGCTCACCCCAGTGTACGCCGGCGGCGCCATCGCCGAGGAGAAGGAGAAGGGCCGGCTCGACTTCCTGCTCACCGCCCCGCTGAGTCGCTGGGAACTGGTGGTGGGCAAGCTGGCCGCCCGGCTGGTGTTCGTACTGGCGGTGGTCGCCGTCGGGTTGCCGGTGCTGTCGTTCACCCTGCTGTTCGGCGGGGTGGACCCCGGCCGGGTGCTCGCGGGGTTCGTGGTGGCGGTGGTGTCGGCCGTGTCGGTCGGCGCCTTCTCCGCCATGCTGAGCGTGCTGCGGCCGACGCTGCGAGACGTGCTGCTGTGGGCGTTCGGCGGGTTGGCGGCGTCGGGAGTGGGCGGGTTGATACTCGGGTGCTTCACGGCGGACGGTGTGGGCGGGATTGGCTCGCCCGCAACGGTCCTGGTGTCGCTGTTTCGCGTGTGGGCTGAGACCCACCCGCCGGGCACCGACCCGACGTGGCTGCTCGTGGGCGTCTACTCCGTCATCCACCTGGGCACGGGAGCAGTGTGCGTGTGGATTGCGGTGGCGAGCGTGCGACCGGACGTGTGGCGAGACACTGACAGCCCGGTGTCAGTCTCCCCGCCGTCACCGACCACTAACGCGGGACCGCCACCCCCCGCCCCCGACGCGCCACCCCCGCCGGCCTGGTACCGCGTGCCCGAACGCACCGTGTTCAGTCCGGAGGACATCCCGTCCGCCGCCGAAGGCCGCGGGTTCCTGGTGCCCACGCTGGGCGACAACGAAGACCCGCTGGCGTGGAAGGAACGGCACTTCGCCGCCCGCCTGCCGCTGCTCACCGGGCAGTGGTTCGCTGTCCTCCGCGGCTGCCTGGTGGCCGTCTTCCTGTTCGCACTCGGGATTGGCGTGTTCGTCGGGCTGGTGACGGCGGTGCAGAGCGGCCGTGACATCCACTACCTGACGAACGGGACGGCCCGCGTGGTGCTGCTGGTGGCCACGCTGGTGCTGCCGTTCGCCGGCTTGCGGGCGGCGGTGAGCGTGGCCGAGGAGCGGTCCAAGAAGACGCTCGACTCGCTGTTCTCCCTACCCGTCGACCGCTCGGCCATTCTGCGGGCGAAGGTGCGGGCGGCGGTCGGGCCGGCGAAGTGGTGGGCCTTCGGGGCGGGCGTCGCCGTCGTGCTGGCGTTCGTGACCGGCGGGCTGAACGTGCTCTGCCTGCCGTTCCTGGCCGCCCTGTACTTCGGGTACGGCACCTTCACCCTGGGCGTGGGCATACTACTCGGCGTGTGGTGCAAGACGGGCGTGCGGGCGGTGCTGGCGCACGTGGTGGTCACGCTCGTCACCATCGCCGGGCCGTTCCTGCTGGCCCCCTTCCTCAACGGTGCGCCGGTCGTGCTCAGCCCGCCGGCCGGGGTGGTGATGGCGGCCGCCACCCCGAACGAGTTGGGTGGCGTGTCGGCGAGCGAGGGGACGGCTCTCTGCTTCTCGCTCCCCGTCGGGCTGGGGTACGCGGTGGCGGGGGTGCTGGCGTGGCGACTGGCCAGTGAGCGGTTCGAGCGGGAGTGAATCCCGACCTTCGCCGCGAGCGTGCGAGCGGTACGATAACCCGCCCCCGGAGTCCCGTCATGCGTCCGCTGTTCGCGCTGTTCATCTCCGCCACCGTCGCCCTCGCCGCCCCGCCCAAGCTGACGCTCACCACCGCCAAGTCCGACCCGCCGAAGGAGGTGGCCGAAGCAGTCGCCAAACTGCTCGACAAAGAAGCAGTGAGCGTGGCGGGCGATGACAACGCGCTGTCAGTGACGCTCTGGTTTCGTGCCGAATTGCCGACCGCGGCGACCGCCGACCAGATCAAGAACGGGCTGACCTACCGCGAGATCCCGGAGGGCACGCTGATCGGGGTGGTGAAGTTCGACAAGGCGTTCACCGACTTCCGCAAGCAGGAGATCGCCGCCGGCGTGTACACCCTGCGGTTGGCCGTACAGCCGGACACCGGCGACCACACCGACACCGCCCCGCACCAGGATTTCGCCCTGCTGGTGCCGGCCGCGGCCGACACCACGGCGGAGGCGTTGGAGGTGAAGGCGGTGGTGAAGCTGAGTCTGAAAGCGACCGGCGGGGACCACCCCGGCGTGATGCTGCTCTACCCGCACCACGGGAAGGAGGAGAAGCCGGAGGTGGTGGCGCAGAAGGAAGGCCCGCGGGGCGTGCGGCTGCGGCGACCGGTGACGAACGGCGACAAGAAGACGACCCTGGGCGTGAGCCTGGTGATCGACGGGTACAGCAAGAGTCGGTGAGTTTGTTACCCCTCTCCCCTGGGGGCGAAGCGCTTGCCCTGCCCGCCCCGAAGGGGCGACCGGGAATAGCCAGGGGTGACGGAGCGGCAACGCCGCGACGGAGCCCCTGGAACACGACCGCCATCAATCGAAGCCCCGAAGGGGCGACCCGTTCAATCCCACACGTATCGCTCGTCCCACTCCTTCCCGTGAGCAATCAAGAACTCGCGGAACTCGTCCTGAAACGTCTTCTCGTGGTGGTGTTCGGCTTGCCGGTCGATGTACGTTCTCACCGCTTTCAATTTCGATGGGCTGACCGCGAACACGCCATATCCCGCCTGCCAGCCGAAACTTCGCAACTCTGGAAACGTGTCGTGAATCCACCGCGACGAACTGCTCTTCACCGTTCCGACCAACTCGGCAATCGTCACCTCTCGCCCCATCGACACCAACAGGTGGATATGATCGGGCACGCCGTTGGCATTCCGGAGTTGGCACTTCATCCCCTCCAGGGTTGAGGCCATGTACTGACGGAGGCGGGGGATGAGTTCGGCGGGCAGGGACGGGTCGCGGCCCTTCGTGCTGAAGATGATGTGCAGATCAACGGCGGCGAACGATTGCGGCATGGGTCGCCCCTTCGGGGCTACGAGGTGGTAGGACTCGTGTTCCAGGGGCTCCGTCGCTCGCCTTCGGCTCGCTCCGTCACCCCTGGCTATTCCCGGACGCCCCTTCGGGGCGCACAGTGAAGGTCTTCTCATCCCTCGTACAGCGACCACGGGGTCGAGGAGGCTCAAGTCACACAAATCCCCGAGCCCCTCTCCCCCAGGGGAGAGGGGGACCGGAGTCATCACCGGTTGAACAGGAACGCCGGGGTGTTCATCAGCGCCCAGGTCAGGTCTTGCGCCCCCACCGCCCGCGGGTCCACCGGCGGGGCGATCGGGATTTCGCGCTGAAGGCGGGCGTACTCGGCGTCCTGCGCGATGAACATGCCGCGGATCTTCTCCGTCTGTTGCGGCGTCCGCTTCTCGACCGGCGTGTCGAGGATGGCGATCACGTCGGCGGCCACCGGCGAGGCCAGCTTCGGCTGCTTGTCGCCGGTGAGCGACAGGCGGAATTTGCCGACGTTGTGTCCGGTGCCGAACCGCTGGTCGAAGGTGACGGTGAACGTCACCCCCGCTTTCACGTTGATCGGCTTGTCGAACTGGAACACCGCCGCGCTGTCCTTGCCGAACTGCGGGGCGATGGCCCACCCGGTGGCCAGGTTGCCGTCCACGGCGTTGCCCACCGGGAAGCCGTCCTGTTGGAAGGTGGCCTGCGGTTGCACCAGCTTCACCGCCTTCCCCTTCTCCTCGCTGCCCGCCTTCACCTCCACCTTGAACTCGTTCAGCACGAAGTTGCCGTTCTCCGCCCGGCCGGGGCCGCCGGCCGGCAGTGCCTTGTCGGTCAGCACTTCCAGCCGCAGGCCGGTCAGCGGGGTGTCCTGCTTCGCTTCGATCGTCACGGTGTAGATGTCCACCGCCTCCTTCTTCCCGGTCACGCTCACGCTGTTGTCGCTGTTCACAGTCAGCGTGCTGCCGTCCTTCGCGGTGGTGGCGATGGCGGCGGTCGCCCCGGCCTTCGACTCGGCTTTGGTCGGCTTGGCGGCCGCCCACGCGGTCGGCCGCTGGGCCTTCAGCCCGGCCTCGTACCCGGCCAGTTTGGTGTCGATGGTCTTGGCGTACTCGTCGAACGTCGTCTTCCGTTTGACGTACTCGGCCGACAGCGCCGGGTAGTCGGTCACCCCGTCGCGCATCGCCCGCACGCCGACCTTCGTCTCCTCCGCCGTCGGCCGGCGGTTGAGCACGCTCAGGTAGATCTCTTCGACCACCTTCGCGTCGTCCTTCTCCTTCTCGGTGAACCGCACGATGTGGTTGTTCGGGTCGCGGACGGCGTCGCCGACGACCGGCCCGTTCACCATCGCCAGCACCGGCCCGAGCATGAGGGTGTTCGACCGCTCGCACTCGCACGCGCTCTCCCGCACCGGCTTGCCGAACAGTTCGAGGAAGCCGCCGGGCAGGTCCACGTTGCTGTCCACCAGTTGGGAGGCGCGGGCACCCGGCGGCAGGCCGGGCAGCCGGCTGACCGACCCGGTCGCCCGGTAGATGCTGTCGAACAGCACCTCGGCCGGCAGGCGGCGGGGCAGGGCGTGGCTGTAGTTGGCGTCGTCGTCCTTGTTGAGCGGCAGCGTCTTGATGCTCAGTTGGTAGGTGCGGCTCTTGCAGATGGTGGCCATCAACTTCCGCGTGTCGAACCCGCCGTCCACGAACTCTTTGGTCATCCGGTCGAGCAGTTCCTGGTTGGTCGCCGGGTTGCCGGCGCGGATGTCGTCCACCGGCTCGATCACGCCCACACCGGTCAGGTAGCTCCAGATGCGGTTGACGTAGCTCTTGGCGAAGTACGGGTTCTCCTTGGCGGTGGCCCACTTGCCGAACTGCACCCGCCGTGTGTCCTTCGGGTCGGTGGCGACGCCCGGGTGGGTGAACGGGAACTTGGCGGGGGCGACATCGCCAGTCCGCTCGTTCTTGATGTCCCCGCCCTTCGCGTCCTCGATGATCTCGACGAGCGGCTTGCCGCCCTCCACCGCCGTGCCGCCCAGCCGCTGCCCCTTGTACCGCGGGTCTTCCTTGCGGGCCACCTGGGCGAAGAACGCGGCCGTCTGGTAGTACTGGTCCTGGGTCCACTTCTCGAACGGGTGGTCGTGGCACTTGTTGCAGTTGAACCGGATGGCCAGGAACAGTTGCGTGGTGTTCTCCATCACCGCGTCGGCCTCGCGGAGCACCTTGTAATACGCGGCCGGCGGGGCGTCCACGTTCGACCCGCTGCTGGTGAGCAACTGGTACGCCAACTGGTCGTAGGGGGTGTTGGCCGTCACCTGCTCCTTGATCCACGTGCGGAGGGCGGCGGCTCCGGCGTCGCCGAGGAACTTGCGGTTCACCTGGAGCATGTCGCCCCACTTGTTCGTCCAGTGGTCGATGAACTGTTCGCTGCCGATCAGCTTGTCCACCAGGGCGTCGCGCTTCTCCCTGCCCGGCTTCGGGTCGGCCAGGAACGCCCGCACGTCGGCCGAAGTGGGCGGCAGGCCGGTCAGGTCGATGGACAGGCGGCGGACGAACTCCTCGTCGGTACACAGGTCGCTGGCCACGATCTTCATCCGCTTCAGCTTGGCGTCCACCAGCTCGTCGATGGCGTTGTACACCGGCCGCTGCACCCACTCGAACCCGCTGCGGTCGCCCATCACCACCACCCCGGCGGCGGCGTAAGCCCCGTCGTACCGCACCAGCAGAGTGGTCTCGCCGCGGCGGACGGTGGTCACCAGCCCGGCCTTATCGACCGTCGCCACCTCGGTGTTGCTGCTGTCGATGAACGCCTCGGCGGACACGTCCCGCTTGCTGCCGTCGGCATACGTGGCGATCACCGCGTACTGCTGCTTCTGCCCGATGCGGTCCACGCTGATGGTCGGCGGGAACACCTCGATCGACTTCACCTTCGCGACCCCCGCGTCGTTCTTCACCCCCTCGGCGACCCACCGGCGGACCAGCTTGTAACTCGGGTCTTCCAACTGCCACACCACCCCGCCGGCGTGCGGCACCCCGCCGGCCGGCTTGAGTAGCATCAGGCTGCGGTCGGGGTCGGCGCGGTTGAACCGCCGGCCTTCCAGGTCGTCGGTCAGGGCGCGGTGGTCGAACACCGGGTCGTACCCGCGGAGGGAGAGCTTGAACCCGTTCTTCCCCTGGGCCGCCCCGTGGCAGGTGCCGGCGTTGCACCCGAGTTTGGCCAGCACCGGCTGCACGTCCTTCACGAAGCTGACGGGCGTGACGGACTTGAGGTCGGAAACGCTGACGGGCACAGCGACGCTCTGGCCACTCACCGACACCTTCAGTTCGCCCTTGCCGTCGGCGGTGGCGCGAACCTGCCCGCTCCGCGAAACGGTGACGCCGGCCGGCGGGGTGAACTCGGCCATGTTCGTGACGTCGAGCGTGCCCCCGCCGTCGAGCGTGGCCGTGACCAGCAGTTGTGAGTACGCGAACGGTCCTTTCAACTCGACCGCCTTCGGCGACACGTCGAGTTTGGTGACCTTGGCGTTCGGCGGCAGCGTCTCGGCGGCGAACGCCGGGAGCGCCAGGGCGAGGAGGAGGAGTGTGGATCGCATGGGGGTCTTGGTGGTGAACCCCGGCAGTCATGCCGGGGGTGGTTGGAGAAGTCACCCCCGGCATGACTGCCGGGGTTCGCCTTATTTGGGCAGCACGGTGAACTCTTTGACCAGCTTGCCGGTGGCCGGGTCGTGCAGCCACACCTTGCCGTCGAACCCGCCGCTGGCGATGGCCGTCCCGTCCTTCTTCCACGCCACGGCGTACACCGGGCCGGTCACGCCCTCGCACTTGGCCGCCTTCTTGTCCTTCGCCGTGTCGTACACCGCCACCTCGCCCTTCCCGTCCAGGCTGCCGACCGCGGCGAACTTGCTGCCGTCGGCGTTGAACTTGGCGCACGACACCCGCCCCACGACCGCCTCGTACTGGCGGATCTTGTTCGAGTCGTCGCCGATCTGCCGCTTCGCCTCGCGGTGCATCTTGTACAGTCGCGGGATGCCGTCGGACCCGGCCGTGATCAGTTCGTCGTAATTCTTCTCCTGGAACTTCCCGCCCTCGTCGTCCGGCACCTTCGTCGTCGCCTTGTCCACCTTCGGGCGGGTGTCGATGGCCATCAGCCCGCCCTTCAGGGCGCCCGGCGTGATGCTCGTCACGTTGTCGATGAACCGCTCGGTCGCCACTTCGGTCAGCTTGGTGGTCATGTCGCGGGAGACGCTGGCGATGTGCTGCCCGTCGCGGCTGAACGCCGTGCCGAGCACCCAGTCGGAGTGCGTGCCCATCTGCACCACCTGCTTGCCCGTCTGCGGGTCGATGGCCCGCACGGTGTTGTCGGCACAGCCGAACGCCACCTTGCTGGCGTCCGGCGCCCAACTGACGCCGTACACGGTGTCGTAGGTGACGGGCACACTCAGCTTCAGCTTCCGCTTCTCCACGTCCCAGATTTGGATTTCGCCGAACCGCCCCGGGTCGCCGCCGGCGGTGGCCAGCAACTTGCCGTCCGGACTGAACGCCACCGATTGAATGCGCTCACTCAGGCCGACCAGCCGGTCGAGCAGTTTCTCGCCGTTCGCGCTATACAGCAGCACCTCGTGGTAGCCGGTGACGGCGAGGAGCGAACCGTCCGGGGAGAACGCCAGGGAGGTGATGACCGGCGGGGAACTGTAAACGGGCGGGTGCTTCTCGTCGATGGCCCTCGCCTTCGCGCTCGCCGGGGTGTCGTCGGCCGCCCCTTGCGCGATCCACTTCTCGATGAGTTGGTATTGTTCCGCCTTCAGCGCGGTGCCGCCCTTCGGCATCTCGGCCTTGCCGTCCTTCACGCGGATTTCGTCGAGCAGAAAGCTGGTCGCCGGCTTGCCCGGCACCACGCCCGCCTTGCCGCCGTCGCCGATCTTCATCAGCGAGGCGTGGTCGGTCATCACGAACCCGCCCTGCGCCTTGGCCGGCTGGTGACACCCCTGGCAGTGCTGTTGGAACAGCGGGCGAACGTCTTTGAAGTAGCTGACCTTCTCGGGCGTCTCGGTTTTCGGCGGGTCGGCGGCCGGGGTAACGGACGTGACCAACAGGCCGCACAATACGGCACAAAGCCATCTCATCGGACACAACCTCAGTGGAAGAGAAGCCGAGGCGGAGGGTCAGGCGGGAAGGTTAGTGTACCGGGTGGAGGTGGGGGGTGGGAAGTGATAACCGGCCGCGG
>JANNDF010000095.1:0-4608 GCA_031387445.1 Planctomycetia bacterium | reverse complement strand
CTTCTGGCCCGTATTGCAAAGCCGAACTCCGCCAAGCTGGAAGGCTACCGGGCGGACGGCGGGTACGCGGCGTTCGAGCGCGCTTTGAATGAGAAGCAGCCGCTCGACGTGGTCACGCAGGTGAAGGACTCGGGCCTCCGCGGTCGCGGCGGGGCGGGCTTCCCCACCGGGTTGAAGTGGACGTTCTTGCCGAAAGACCACCCCGGCCCGATCTACCTGTGCATCAACGCGGATGAGTCGGAGCCGTGTACTTACAACAACCGCATCCTGATGGAGAAGGATCCGCATCAGGTGCTCGAAGGCATCATGCTGGCGTGCTACGCCATCAAGTCGAGCCGGGCGTACTTCTACATCCGCTACGAGTACGGCGACGCCTACCGCACCCTGCAAGCGGCCATCGACGAGTGCTACGCCGCCGGCCTCCTCGGTAAGAACGTCTTCGGCAAAGGCTTCGACCTCGACATCTTCCTGCACCGCGGGGCCGGAGCGTACATCTGCGGCGAAGAGACGGGGCTGATCGAATCCCTCGAAGGCAAGCGGGCGTGGCCGCGGATCAAGCCCCCCTTCCCCGCCATCGAAGGGGCGTTCCGCAAGCCGACCATCGTGAACAACGTCGAGACGATGGCGTGCGTCACGCAGATCATGCGGCGGGGCATCGACTGGTTCAAGAGCATGGGCGTGCCGCCCGACCCGAAGAACCCCCGCGACGCCGGCAGCTACGGGCCCAAGCTGTACACCCTCGCCGGGCACGTCGAGAAGCCGATCTGCGTCGAGGTGCCGATGGGCATCACCTGCCGTGAGCTGGTGGAGAAGCACGGCGGCGGGGTGTGGAAGGGCCGCAAGGCGAAGAGCGTGAACCCCGGCGGGCTGAGCATGGGGTTCATCGACTGCAACGCCCCGCTGAAGGGCGAGGACGGCCAGACCGAGTACGACATCCCGCTCGATTTCAACGGCCCCGGCAAGGTGCAGTGCCTCGGGTTGGGCACCGCCGCCGTCACCGTCATCGACGACCAAACCAGCATGGTAGACGTGCTGCACAACGTCTGCCAGTTCTTCAGCCACGAATCGTGCGGGCAATGCACCCCTTGCCGCGAGGGCACCGGGTGGATGCTGAAGATCACGGACCGCCTCCGCCGCGGCCAGGGCCGCCGCGAAGACCTGGACGTGCTGGTGGACGTGGCCGACCGCATCGGCATCATGCCGGGCACCACCATCTGCGGGCTGAGCGACGGAGCCGGCTGGCCGGTCAAGACAGCCATCCGCAAGTTCCGTAAAGAATTCGAGGACGCCATCCGCGACGGCACCATGAGCAAACACGCCAAGCCGCTCGCACTGGTCGGGGCACACTAACGGGGGGCGGTCATGCGGCGACTCGGCTTCGCACTGCTGGCGACGACGGTGGCGGCGGTCGGGTGCAACCTCACCATCAACGTGCCCAAACGGCCGACCGAGGCGACTTCGACCTCCGCCACGACGACGGCGACAGGGCCGGTGGACGACCGCAACACCAACTACCGGCCGGACCAGTCCGGCCTGCGGAATGCCAAGCGGGCCGGCGAGCGGTTGGCCCAGCAGACCCAGTTCGACCAACTGGGCACGATCATGTTCGCGCTCGAGTTGCAAGACAACAGGATGCCGACGGTCGACGGCGTCAAAGCCGACCTGAAGGCCAACCCGGACGCCCGCGACCTGCTGAAACTGATCGACGACGGGGTGATCATCCTGACCGGGACGACCGACCGGCAAGGGTTGTGGGCCTACGAGGTGGACGCGGACAAGGCGGGCGGGATTGTCCTCGTGAGCGGCCGCGCTCGGCGGGCGAGTGCGGACGACGTGAAGCAATACCTCGGGAAGAAGTAGGGTGGGTCGAGCCGGCGGCGACGGACGGCGGCTGGATCGTGACCCACAGCGGGGCGGAACTGGTGGACGCCGCCACCGCCGCGCGATGGCTCTGTGGAAAATAATCCGGACCCTTGCGGACACGAGTGCGATGCCAACGGTTTACGTGAACGACACGCCGGTCGAGATCGGCACCCGCAAGCTGAACTGCGTGCAGGCGGCCGAGTTGGCCGGCGTGCTGGTGCCGCACTACTGCTACCACCCCGGCCTGAGCGTGGTGGCGTCGTGCCGCATGTGCATGGTCGAAACGGGCGACCTCAAGGACGGCAAGGTGACGATGGTGCCGAAGGTGTTCCCCGGCTGCCAGACGCCGGTGAAGGACGGCACCGTCATCGTCACCGGGGAGTACGCCACCAAGCGGGGGAAGACCGCCCTGCCCTATGACCCGGCGTACAAGCCCGGGGAGCGGGCGAAGAAGAGCCAGGCCGACACGCTCGAAGGGTTGCTCCTCAACCACCCGCTCGACTGCCCGGTCTGCGACAAGGCCGGCGAGTGCAAGCTGCAAGACTACAGCTACCAGTTCGGCCGGGCCGAATCGCGGATGTACGACGAGAAGAATCAGCCGCCTAACAAACCGGAGCTGAGCAGCAAGATCACCCTGTTCACCGACCGCTGCATCATGTGCACGCGGTGCGTGCGATTCACCCGGGAAGTGTCGGGTACGTCCGAGTTGCAGGTGGTCGGCCGCGGGCACCACGAAGAGATCGACGTGTTCCCCGGCTACCCGCTCGAGAACAAGCTGAGTGGAAACGTGGTGGACCTCTGCCCGGTCGGGGCACTGGGGTCGAAAGACTTCCTGTACACGCAGCGGGTGTGGTACCTGAAGACGGCCGACAACGTCTGCCCAGGATGTAGCACCGGGTGCAGCATCCACACCGACACGAACAAGGACATCGTCTACCGCCTGCGCGCCCGCGAGAACGCCGACGCGCAAGGGTACTGGATGTGCGACGAGGGGCGGTGGGGCTACCACTACACGCAGTCGCCGGATCGCATCCAGCGGCCGTACCTGAAGGGCACCGACGGCAAGCTGAAGGCGGCCGGCGGGCCGAGCTTCCCCGCCCAACTGAAGAAGCTGGTGGAAGACGCGCTGTACGTCACCGGCAAGCGGGCCGTGATGGTGCTGTCGCCGTTCCTGAGCGTCGAAGAGGCGTTCGCCCTCGGCACGGCCATGAAGGGCGTCAACAAGGACGTGCGGCTGGTGCTCGGCCCGGTGCCGGTGGACGGCGAGGACGACCACTACCCGAAGAACTGCAAAGGCGAACACACCCCGCCGGCCAAGTTCACCATCCGCGCCGAGAAGTGCCCGAACCGCCACGGCGTCGAGGCGGTGCTGAAACAACTTCAGGGCGAGGTGATCCGTTTCGCCGACGTGGCGAAGCACGACCTGACGTTCGCGTGGTTCGCCGGCGGCTACCCGAAAGCCGAGATGGTGAACGCCGCCCTCCCGGACGGCTGGAAGGCTCCGACGGTGCTGGTGGTGCAAGACCTGTTCGCCAGCAAGTTGACCGCCGCCGCCACCCTCGTGCTGCCGGCCACGACCGCCTTCGAGAAGGAAGGCACGTTCGTCAACCACGGCGGGTATGTGCAGCCGTTCGGCCGGGCGGTGAAGGCGGGCACCGAAGTGCGGGGCGAACTGCAAACCGCCTACGACCTCGCCGGCAAGAAGGGACTGGCGAGCGTGACCGCCGTGCGGGGTGACCTGGCGAAGGTGTTCCCGCAGTTCGCGGCCCTGGCGGAGTTGAAGCCGACGAAGCAGAAAATGGAACTGGCGACCGTGTGACCTGTAGCCGGCCTCGGTGAGGCCGGTCCGACACCCCGGCCTCTGTGAGGCCGGCTACAAGGTTTGGCTCCATGCCCGAGTTCGACTGGCTGACCCTGAGCATCGTCATCTTCGGTGTCATCGCCGTGGTCATGCCCACGGTCGGCTACCTGACGCTGTCCGAGCGGAAGATCTCGGCGTGGATGCAAGACCGTTTCGGCCCGAACCGCGTCGGCCCGTTCGGGCTGTTGCAGCCGCTCGCCGACGGCGGGAAGTTCTTCCTGAAGGAAGCGCCGATCCCGCGGCAGGTGGACAAGGTGTTCTTCCTGATTGCCCCGGCCGCCAGCATGTGTACAGCCCTGGTCGCGCTCGCAGTCGTCCCGTGGGGGCCGACCAAGCCTCCCGTGGGGCCGGTCGCCACCATGAACGAAGTCGGTTCGCCCGCTCCCACCGCCGACACCGTCGAGAAGTTCGAGGTCAAGCAAGCGGCTGACAAGGAGTCGTTCAAAGGCGTCGTCATGCCGGGGCTGGACATCGGCATCCTGTACGTGTTCGCCGTCGGCAGCCTGGCGGTGTACGGCATCATCCTCGGCGGGTGGGCGTCCGACAACAAATACTCGCTCCTCGGCTGCATGCGGAGTTCGGCCCAGATCATCAGTTACGAAATCCCGCTCGGCATGAGCATCGTGGGCGTGCTGCTCTACACCGGCACGCTCAACCTGGAAGGCATCATCGACTGGCAGGCCAAGAACGGCTGGTTCATCGCCTTTCAGCCGCTCGCCTTCCTGCTGTTCATGACCAGCGTGTACGCCGAGTGCAACCGCCTGCCGTTCGACCTGCCGGAAGCCGAACAAGAACTGGTGGGCGGCTATTTGACCGAGTACGGCAGCCTGAACTTCGGCATGTTCATGATCGGGGAGTACACCCACATGATCACCACCAGCCTG
>JANNDF010000076.1:0-1347 GCA_031387445.1 Planctomycetia bacterium | reverse complement strand
CCACGCGGCCAGCTTCGCCTCCAACTCCTTCCGCACGTCGGCGTACTTCTTCTCCTCGGCCACGTTCTTCAACTCGTTCGGGTCGCTACCCAACTCGTACAGTTCCACCGCCGGCCGGTGCAAATACTGCTTCACCGTCCGCTCGCCCATCTTCTCCGATTTGCTCTTCAACACCCCCTGCCACATGTCCGAGTCCCACAAGTCGGACGCGCTAGGGAACTCCAGCGGGTGCGCCAGGTTCACGATCAGCTTGTGAGTCTTCGTCCGCACCGCCCGCATCGGGTAGTACATCGTCACCTCGTGGAACTGGTGCGAGGCGTACACCGCGTCCCACCCTTTGGGTTGCTTCTCGTTCAGAACGGGCAGCAAAGACCGCCCCTTCATCGCGTCGGGCGGCTTCACCCCACACCAGTCGAGCACCGTCGGGGCGAGGTCGGTCCAACTGGCCATCGCGTCGCACACGCCCGCCTTCTGGCCCGGAGTCTTCACGATGAGCGGCAACTTGATGCCGCTGTCGTATAGGGTCGTCTTCGCACCGGGGAAGGGCACACCGTTGTCGGAGAGGAACACCACCAGCGTGTTGTCGGCGGTCTTCGTGTCCTCCAACACCTTCAGCATCAGCCCGACCCCGTGGTCGAGCCGCGTCACGCTCTGGTAATACTCGGCCCACTCGGCCCGCGTCTCGGCGGTGTCGGGCAGGTGGTACGGCAGCGGGAGTGCCTTCGGGTCGAACTTCTCGACGGGCACCGTGGCGGGGTACTTCTGCTCGTTGGCAAACCCCTTCGCCGCCCGGTGCGGGTCGGTGAACCCGACCCACAGGAAGAACGGCTTGTCGCCGCTGCCCTCGATGAACTTTTTCGCCTTGTCGGTCATGCTCACCGGGTTCCGCCCGCCGTCCGCAATCGTCTCGTCGAACGGGAAGACTTCTTTCGGCTGAACGTGGAGCTTGCCGACGACGCCCGACTTGTACCCGGCCGGGGCGAGCAGTGCCGGTAGCCCCTTCACGTTGGCGAACGAGTGCTGGTTGTGCGTGGCGTGGGCGAGGCCGTACATGCCGTTGTGGTGCGTCGGCATCCCCGTCAGCATGGTCGCCCGGCTGGGGCTGCACGAGGCGACGCTGGCGAAGGCGTGCGTGAACCGCGTGCCCGATGTGGCGAGCTTGTCGAGGTTCGGCGTCTTGGCGGCCTTGTCGCCGTAGCACCCGAGTTGGTTGCCCAGGTCGTCAGCGATGATGACGACGACGTTCTTGCGTTCCGCGGCGAAGAGTGGAACGGAGAGGATGAGGAGCAGGAGGAGCGAGCGCATGGCGGACTCCGGGGAGGTGGGAATGTTGTAGCCGCGAGGCAA
>JANNDF010000072.1:0-12901 GCA_031387445.1 Planctomycetia bacterium | reverse complement strand
CGTGCCCGTGACGGCGGGCCAGGCCGTGACGTTCCGGATTCGCGGAGTCCGGGGCGGGTCCAATGATCGCAGTGCGCTGGCGATTACTCCGGGCTGACAGTCGGGGCGGACGGGCCATCAGCCCGAATGGCGTTCGGCGGTCCCACCCAAATACACAGCCCCCGCACTCTGGGAATGCGGGGGCTGGGTCAGAGGTTCGGGATGACAGAGGTGCAGAATCTCCAGGGCTGTAAAAAATCCACCGGTCAGTCGGACCCGCCGACGTCCCGCCACAGGTCGTCGAGGTCGAAGACATCGGTCTGGGTCTCCGAAGCCACGCGCATTCTGGTGATTTGCACTGGTCCGGTCCTCGCGTCGTGGGAGTGGTTGGGCGGGCGAAAAAGGTGCAACCATGGTGCCGCCAGGGCAGCTGTCCCTTGTCGAGAACAACAGCAATCTCCCTTTCAGATTCAAACGGTCTGGCCTCGGCAAGCTGGGCAAGTATTGGAGTTGCTCCGCGCGTTCGTCAGCAGTTCCGTTTCCCGGGCGAAGGTCAACCAGCAGCCGAGTCCGGTCTCGGTGAGCAGAGCCTGCGCCTGATCGGCCTTCTCGTGGATCAACATGCGTGTGCCTCGCCGGTTCGGTGGTGGGGCCATTTATCCGACGACGGGTGTGCGAGGCAGGTGGTGGTCGTCTCGGGGGAGAAGTAAAATGCGTCACGGCACTCAACCGAGCACCGTCAACGGCACACGCCGAACGAAAGAACCGAGGGGACTCCATGTCCACGCTGCGGATGGCCGTTCTGATCGCCGCTCTCGCCGGCTCGAGTTTGGCGACAGCGCAGTCCGACCCCAAGAAAGGTGAACCTGCCCCCGAGGCGAAGGCGCAGCAGTTCGTGCTGTTCGACACCACGTTCACATTCAGCAAGGAGGACGCGGACAACTCCAAGCCGAGCAAGTCGCACTACTACGTCACGGGCAAGATGCTCAACGCCGACCGCCCGAAGGACTGGACGAGCCCGGTCGATTACCGCAACGGCACCGTTCACATCCGGGCCGAGGTGCTGGAGAAGCCGGAAGGCGGCGCGCCCACCACCTGGTCCCTGTGCTACATCCCGAACAAGGGGGTGAAGGCCGGGTACGGCTGCACCGGCACCGACGTGTACAAGGACAAGGGCGTCTACGAGAAGGACGTGAAGATGACCGACTTCTGGCAGAACGACCTGATCGTGTGGGAGGAGGGGATCAAGGAGATGCACATGGTGATGAAGGACGACAGCGGCGGGAGCGGCCACGCCCACAAGCGGACCGACCCGGAGAAGTTCTTCCCGACCAAAATGCGGATCACCATGATCCAGGTGGCGAAGGGGGCCAAGTACGACCCGAAAGTCGTGCCGAACCTGCCCGAGAAGAAGTGACCCGACCTCGTGGTGTCACCCGGCATCCGCGGATCCGGAAGTTCGCTGCACTCCACGAGTCGGCTTTTCTCCTTCAACGACTTCGTCGCGGCATCCACGATCGCGCGGACGGACAGGATCTCGTCATGCGGAACGGGTTCTTTGCCGGTCCGGATCATGTCCCGGAACATCGCCGCCATCCGGAACATCTCGTTGTAGTGCCCGTACCAGAAGTCCCCCTCGATCGCACGGGGTGGACTCGGACAGCCGCTTCTCGAAGTGGACGGCCGTGTGGCAGTACTCCGCCCGCTCGTTCGGGCGACCGAACCAGATCTCGGCGGGCATGCGGTCGGCGTAACTCACCAGCGCGTGGCAGGTGTCTTCGCGGGCGTACTTGCCGACCGACTGGACTTTCGGGCCGAGGAGGGTGACGACCGTCCAGGCCGGGTGCTGACCGTACACCAGCCGTCAGCCGAGGAGCCGCTTGCGCTATGGGGGGGGCATTTGAGCGGGGCGTCTCGTTCGGCGGCGGTGAGTTCTTCCACCCTCTGAGCGATGGGGGACAGGCGCAGGGTGCCGAACGTGCCCTCCGTCCGCTGCGCTTTCGCCAGCAGGGTGGCGCACGCCAGGTGGACGATCAGCACCGCCGACACGTGCGCGCTGAACCGCCGCGACCCGACCACGTTCCAATCGTCGATCCCCCACAGCCCCTTCAGCCGCGCGTTCACCCGCTCCACCGCCGTCCGCCCGTCCATCCCGCGGGTGAACTGCGGGGGCACCCGCGGGATGGACGGGAACCGTCGCCGGTCGATCTCCTGATCCACCCGCACCGTCATCCCGTACGACCGGCCCGCGTTGCACTTCCCCTCGCTCCCGCACGCGAACCCCTCCGCCCGCGTCGGGCAGCGGTACTTGAGCGTGCCGCGGGCCTCCTCGTGGCCCGCGGAACTCATCGCCCGCCGCACCGGCACCGCGCCGGTGGTGTCGTAGCAGAACACCGTCCCCGCCTCGTCGTGCACCACGTGCAGCGGCACCCGCCCGCCGATCACCTTCTCCTGTTCGCCCTCCTTCGGCCAGCAGTTCCGCACCTGGATCACCGGCTTGATGCCCCGCTCGTGCAGCGCGTCATGCACCTTGCCGTCGTCCGCCGCCTTGTCGTAGGCCAACGTGTCCAGGCGATCCGCCGGCAAGTTGGCCTCGGCCTGTTCGACCAGCGGCTCGAGGTGTTCGTTGTCCCCCGCCTTCGTGTCGGTCAGGTCGAACGCCAACACCACCTCGTGCGTCACGTCGACGAGCAGGTGCAACTTGTCCCCGAACCACTCGACCACTTTGGTCACCGCCTCGCCCGCGTCCTTGTACTCCTTCCGCCCGCCGCTCGCCTGCGGCAGGCCGTCGGCCACCTCGGCCGCGCGGCGCTTCTCGTCCGGCTCGCGTCGCCCCTTCATCGCGGTCGAGTCGCCGGCCGTGTGCCTGCCCAGGTCGGGCACGGCCAGCCCGAGGCGGCGGACCAGGTGGTCGAGGCAGCCCCGCATCAGCGTCAGGTGCTCGGGTTGCCCGAGGACGGTGAGGAAGCGGGTGACTGAACCTCCCCAGGGATCGTGGACAACGGGAACGCGGTGTATCCTTCCCTGACCAGGAGACCCACCGATGACCAAAGTGCGTGGCCAATACCCGCCGGAGTTCAAACTCCGCGCCGTGGCGATGATGACCGACCAGGGGCTGCGTGTGGCCGAAGTGGCCCGCCAACTGGGCGTGTCCGAGAGCCGGCTCCACGAGTGGAAGAAGGCCGTCCGCGAGAAGGGGGCCGCCGCCTTTCCCGGCACGGGCCATCAGACCCCTCTGGAGGAGGAGAACCGCCGCCTGCGGGCGGAGGTGAAACGCCTGGAGGTGGAGCGTGACCTCCTGAAACAAGCGACGGCGTTCTTCGCCGCCCACGCGAAGTGATCTTCGCCTGGGTCGAGGAACGCCGGACCGAATTCCCGGTGGCCGTGATGTGTCGTGTGCTGGGGGTTTCGCGGTCCGGGTACTACGCCCGGGCGACGCGGGCGTCGAGTGCGGCGGCCACCCGTCGGGAGGAACTGGTCGAAGCCATCCGGGCGATCCACGACGAGCCGTACAAGGACACCTACGGCAGTCCGCGGGTGGCCCGCGAGTTGACCGCCCGTGGCGTGGCGTGCGGTGTGAACATGGTGGCGAAGGTGATGAGCGAATCGGGGATTCGAGCGAAGGCGACGCGGCGGGTCGTGCGGACGACCGACTCCCGACACCGGATGCCCGTGTCGGAGAACGTCCTCGCCCGGGAGTTCAGGGCGTCCAAACCGAACCAGAAGTGGGTCATGGATTTGACGGACATTCCGACCCGGGAGGGGTGGCTGTTTCTGGCCCTCGTGGTGGATCTGTTCTCGCGGCGGATCGTCGGCTGGGCGATGGCCGCGACGATGACCAGCCGACTGGTGGTGGACGCGCTGGCGATGGCGGTGGGTCGCCGCGGGCCGGCGGCCGGGGTGATCGCCCACTCGGACCGGGGCAGCCAGTCCGCGAGCGACCACTTCCAGGCGGAGCTGAGTCGCCACCAGATGGTGGGGAGCATGAGCGGGGTGGGCCAGTGTTGGGACAACGCGGTGATCGAGAGTACCTTCGGGCGGATGAAGGGGGAGTTGACTCACGGTGAGCAGTACACGAGTCGGGACGAGGCGAAGGCGTCGATCTTCGAATCCATCGAGGTGTTTGACAACCGCGTCCGACGGCACTCGACGCTGGAGTACAGGACCCCGGACGAGTTCGAGCGGACGAAGAACCCGGACAACCGCTAACTCGCTGTCCACTTTCCATGGGGAAGATCAGTCCGGGAGCGTGGCCAAGAACTCGTCCAGGCTCTGCCGATCCGTCCCCGAACCGAACTCGCCCGACCGCATCCCCGCGAGTGCCGATTGCCCTTCCCGAATCCGATGGAGCAAGGCCAGCGGGTCGAGCGATCCCCGATTTTCACGGAGCGACTCCTTCACCGGCCCGAGAACGCTCGCGTGAGCCAGAAGCCGGTCGCACGGCGTCGCCGGCGGGTGGTACGACTTCTTCACCTTGGCCCCGATCCGCACCTTCGACTTCAACTGGAAGGACGGCTGGAAGAAGTTCACGTACCGCCGGACGGACTCGTACAGGCGGGCCAAACACTGACCGGCGATGAGGCCGGCGAACCGCTCGTTCCCGACGAATCGCCGGACCACCGCGCCGTTCTTCTGCTCGATCCACGCCTGGTCGTTCTTCTGGTACGCCCGCGACCGGGTGAACACGAGGCCCTCCCGCACGCAGTACGCTTGCAACGTCTCGTTGATGAACGCCCCGTCGTTGTCCGTGTCGATGCCGCGGACCGGCATCGGGAACTGTCGGCGGAGGGCGTTCAACCCTTCCACCACGAGCGACTGCTCGCGGGCCACCAGCGGAACCATCTCCGTCCACCCCGACGCCACATCGGTGGCGACCAGGCTCCACAGGAACACGCCCTGCATCGAGGTGCCGCCGTGCGACACGAAGTCCATCTCCAGAAATCCCGGCACGGGGTCGTCCCAATCGGCGAACGTGCGGATCGGGATCTCGCGGCTCGGCTTGGTCGCGGCCTTGCGCTTCTTGCGACGGTGGGATCGACTCCGTGCCGTCGCGAGCAAGCGGTCGAGGGTGGCGGCGCTCGCCCGCAGCACCAGTTCCCGCACCGCCGGATCGAGGGACAAGTGGCGATGCCGCTCCAGCGGCATCGAGCAAGTGGGGGATGAGGCACTTGAGCCGCTTGCCGCAGATGCGGTCGGCCGCCTCCCACAGGACGACGACCGCCTCCCGCACCGCCTCGACGTAGATGCGCGTGCCCCGAGCCGGAGTCTCCGCCGAGGGCTCGGGTGGTGGTGGTGTCGTCAAGAGTCGGACCGCGTGCTTGCGGTGGCACCCGGCGACGGCCACATACTCGTCGAGGATCCGGGACTTCTGGTCGCGGGTGGCGTGCCGGTAGCGGGCTTGGAGTGCGGCGAGGAGTTCTCGCCGGGTGGACGAGCTGATCGTTGCGGACATCGGGGGCCTCCGGTGATGGGTCACATCATCGTGAGGCAACAGGTCGCCCTCGGTAACAAAAACCGTGAGTCAATGCGCAGGCGATGAGACCGAGGGGAGGGAGTCGTCGAGCCCGACCGCCTTCTGGTGCTTCCGTCGGAGGTCCACGACCAGGTTCCCCGCCGCGGCGCCGCACGCTCATCCGATTACCGGCCCCGCCGTCACGCCCCAGGCGGCGTCCACCGCCAGCCACTTCCACCCGCCCGCTCCGAGGCCGTGCAGGCCGAGAAGTCCCAACCCACGCTCTCGACTCCACCGTACACCTCGCCCAACTTGAGCTTGCCGCGGACCATCAGCATGCGGTCCGTCGCCCGGCGGTAGAAGTCGAGCAGCAGGCCTGCGACCGCCTCGCCTTCGAGGACCTCCAGCGCTTGGGCCACCGCCTCGTAGGTCGACATGTGGTGTCGCTCCTGGTTCTGGCGGACGGCCATCCCTGGGAACGCTCGGTTGGGGAGCGTGACTTTCAAGGCACCGGCGAGGAGCGGGATGCGCTTGACCATGCGACTTGCCTGCTTCCAGTTCCCGTCGGGGACGATGAGGGCCGGCGGCGACGGCAGTGATGCGATGAGTTCCGGCGTCAGCGGCTTGGCACCGTGTCCGGGGAAAAGGACGATCGGCGTCGTGCCATCGGGCAGGTGTGCCTCGGGATCGGCCGGAGCGGGGAACACGCCGTGAGGGAGAATCGTAGCGTTGCGGACGGCAAGGGTGAGCAGGCGAACCGTGTTGCTCGTCCGGGGGAAATCGTGGACGTGGACGAGGAGCAGGAGCGGAGTGCGGGTCCGGACGCATGGGGCTGCGGCGCAAACGCACAGCCACCCTTGGAGGCGGCACGCCGGGCACTGTGTGGGATCGCGGTCAGCGGTCAAGGCAATCCTCCCGGCGGAACGCATTGCGTCACGTAGTCGGCGACTGCACCACCGCCAACTCGCCCACCACCGTCGTCCACGTCCTCACCCGCCATCCCGCGACCAGGCCGTTCAGAATATAGGGGTCGGTTCGGGCGAAGGCCTCGGCCGCCGCCGGAGAGTCCCCGCGGAAGTGCAGCACCGCCCCGTCGACCGGGTCGGCGAGAGCGCCGCCGAGTACGAGTTCGTCCCGCTCGACCGCCGAGCGGGCGTGGGCCAGGTGGCCAGCCCGGTACGGCAACCGCCGCTCGGCGTAGTCCGGAGAGGCGTCGTAAAAAAGGAGGTAGTGCATGGTGAGTGACTTACCCGGCGCAGGACGGAAGGGTTGTCCCGCTCTTGGAACCGACGGATCATGACCACCCCCCCGCACACGCACTTACGCCCAAGACGAATGGGCGAGTCGTAAGTGGCACTTCTTCGCGGAAACGTCAATTCTACAGCGGCTTCTGAATCGATTTAGATTCACCTAAACATTCTGTCGATGGATGCATTGGCTCTGCCTCATTCTGCTGAGCGGGACTGCACTATTACTTCCCAGCAGGCTGGATCGATGCCACCCACCATTCAAAGTCTTCGGCACCGCGGCCGGGGCGGTAGTTGGCGAACCGCTCGATAGCTGAGAGCACGGCTACCAATTCTGCCGCGGACGGCTTGATGATTTCCGCCCATTGCTTCATAAGCTGAGGCGTCCCGATCACGCCGACGCCGAGTTCCTTCGCGATGCGCCGCGCCTTCTTGTCGTCCGTCATCACCGACCACCCGCGGCACTTGGCAATCGCCAGCCCCATCGACTCGCCGTCGTCCCCGATGCGGGCCGCCAGTTGGACGTAGAGTTCCGTTTCTTCGTCCGCCTCGCAGTCGCAGCGGTGCAGCACCCCGCTCGTGAGGGCCGGGGCGAGGTCGATGGGGATCGCCACCAGCTTTTCGGCGTCGTCGGGGTCCGGCTGGCGGTACTGTTGCGACTCACGCTCGACGGCGGCCGGGATGTACCACTCGTGGCGCAGCGCGGTCAGGATCGGCACAAACTTGCCGCTAGCGTACAGGTTGAGGGTTCCGCAGGCGTCGAGGATGACGGCCGGCATGTCTTAGCTCCGGTCCGTGTCTCAGGTTTGGTCAGCCAGTAGCGACGCCTCGAAGTCCGCTTGCATCGGCTGGAGGTGTCCGTCGGCGTCCACTTCGACGCTGAGCATCGTCTCCTGCACGATCCGCCGCGCTTCCCAGATGTCGCAGCGCAGGTAGGTGGCGAGTTCCTTCTCGCTCAGCTCCCCGCGCTCGTAGGCGTGGACCGCCAACAGCTTGTAGCGGTCAGGGTACGCGGGTTCGGGTTTCGCGTCGGAGGCGAGGCCGAGGTGCTTTTCGGCCTCCCGAACGGGCAACCCCTTTTCTTTCTGAAGTGCCCAGGTGCCCTGCTTGAGCAGCCCGAGCGCCTCCAGTCGCAGCGCCATCGCTTCGAGCGACACGGAATACTGGTGCTTCAGCTTGACCAGATCCCCGACCTGGAAGTTGCCCGTGGTGTTCACGATCTCGTTGAACCGAAACCGGACCGACGAGGCGGGCATCAGGAAGCTCATGGCGAACGATTCGGCGAATCGCTCGTTGGCCGGCTTCCGCCCGTAGATGGTGAGGTAGTCAATCCCCGCGGTGTAGCGGTCCACAATAAGGTGGGCGTACTCGTGGGAGATCGAGGCCCGCTGCTTGTCGGCCGGGTGGACGCTATTGATCAACATGCACCCCCCGAGGCCATCCACGAAGATGTACATGCCCGCGAACATTCGGGGCAGGCAGGCGAAGAAGATTCGGACTCCGACATCCGACTCCAGAAGGCAGCGGATGTTCGGGATCGGCTGGTCGCCGAGGCCGAGCCGCTGGCGTTCGCGGTTGGCAATGTCCTCGGCCAACTCGCTGACGTTAACCCGCGGGTTCAGCTCCACCGGATGCGGATAGTTGAACCGCATCGGGGCCTTCATCCGACGTTCCAGGTCGAGGTAGTTCTCGACGAACAGCTTGAAGTCGGCGATGGCGAGGTTGAGTTGCTCAAGGTCGGACGGCTTGACCTTCTCCAGCGCCAACCGGAAATGGGGCTGGAACTCGGTCAACGGCTCCATGGTGCGGACGAAATGGCTGACCGGCTGGCCGTACAGGGCGGCCAGTTTGACGATTTCGCCCGGCTTGGCCGCTC
The DNA here is from genome assembly GCA_031387445.1 of Planctomycetia bacterium. Taxonomy (GTDB): domain Bacteria; phylum Planctomycetota; class Planctomycetia; order Gemmatales; family Gemmataceae; genus JALHQU01. The sequence continues at coordinate 4,347 of JANNDF010000072.1, read as the reverse complement.
GCTCGCCTTTCTCCAGTGCGATGAACGTGGGGCGACTCACGCCGATGGCTTTGGCGGCATCCTCTTGGGTGATGGCCCGGACTTTCCGTGCCTCGGCCAACCGCTGGCCGATGATCCGCGGCGAAGCGGCGTCGGTCGTCATGAGTTGGCTCCTTTTGCAAGGGCGAGAGTGCGGGACGGAACGGCCCAGGGAAGTCGGCGTCGGCGAGCGTCGGCGATAAGCGCCAGCCACTCCTGCCGGTATCGCCGGTAAACCTCGACGTGCGGAGCGAGCTGCGCGTCGGAGGACACCGCGCCAGTGGTTTTCAGGTATCGCTTGAAGCTCGCGGGCGCGATCCCCGAGTCCAGTTCCGGCATGTGGGCAATCTGTTGACGGAACGCACGGATGGTGCCGAACCGCTTAGCCGGAATGACCACGTCCGGCCGCGGATCAGCGAACACATCCACCGCATATGCGTCGTCCGGCTCAACGATCTTCGCGGACAGCAAGGCCTGGCGGCGGAAGATGCAGGCCGGGCAGTGGCCGCACTGCTGCCACCCCTTCCGTTTGAGCGGGTGCAGGGTGCAGGAGTTCGACTTCACGGCCAGCTCCTCCAGCCCCAACGCTCGGAGGCGCTCGGCCATCTCGCCCTTGGTCTTTCCTGCGAACGGCAGGACGTAGCCCATCGGCGCGTCGTTGACGTGCCCGACGAGCCGGGACATCAGCTGCAGGAAAACCGGGTGGGTGCTGCGCGTGGTGCGGTAGTCGGCCGGACCGCTCACGAGCGGGATGTTTATGGAGCCAACGCCCGACTCGAAGACCTCGACCTGTGCCGTCGTGAAGGAGTGGGCCACCAGACCTGCGACACTCATGAATAGGAACGGGCGGCAGCGGTGCGTGATTTCGCGGAACTCGGCGTTGAACTGCCGCTTGATGCTGCCGTTGCGAATGAACGCTCCGGCCTGGAACGGCTTCAAATCGCACCGCTTGATTACGCCCTTCTGGATCAGCAGGTTGAAGTGCCTCCGCACGAGCTGCGACTTCTGCATTTGATGGCGGACGGTGACCGGGACGAACATGCGCCCCGGCTCCTCCGCCATCCGTGCGGCCAGACCCGAGGCCGAATCCAGTCCTCCGCTGTAGAGGTGGGTCACGGTGTCGGTGTCGGTGTCGAGGTCGTCGAAGAGGCTGACTCGCTTCTTGTGCCGGGTGTCCCGCGAGGAAGTGAATTGGAAGTTCCAGTCGTCGCCGCCACTCAGGAAATCGACGCAATCTTTGAGTAGGGCGACGGTCTCGGGCTTCGACCAGAAAGCCTTGTCGAGAACCTCGACGTTCAGCGTCACCTCCCGCAGCCCGCTGGACGATGCCTTCCGGATCGCCCAGCCTTCGGCGACGTGCACGGCAGTCCCGACGCGGATCAGGTCGATCTGGCGCGCGGTCAGGTTCTCGCCGAACCCCTTGTTCGGGCCGGTGGGGTAAATGCGGATGTTCTCGCCCTGTTTCAGCGAGAGCGATTTGACGTTGCTCGTGATCGTGAACCCGAAGCCGTTGTCGAGGGCGTTCATCGGGGTTGGCCTCACAGGAGATCCTCGCCAAGGCGAGTGCCGATATCCGGCGGCGGCTCCCTCCGCGGTCGATTCGGGAAACGGGACAAGTTGTTCAGAAGGCTCTGGCGGATGCGGTCGAGCATCCCCTGCACCTGGCTCATGAACTCCGGCGACAGCGCGTCTTCGCGGCAGTCGAGCTGGAGTTGCGTGTGGGCCGAGTCCCAGGCCGCTTCGAGAAAAGCGCCGATCAGCCCTTCCAAGTCCGGGTCGTCTAAACTTCTGGCGACATCCCGGAGCAGTTGGGCATTGCGGTCATGGTTGGTTTGCCGGATCAATTCCCGCAGCGCGGCTTCATCGGCCAGGGCCGCCTGGAACAGGTCGGCGGCATCCACACCGCGCGATCTCCACTGCCGCCAGACGTTCTGGAAAATGGCGTAAAACTGCTCTTGGATGGCTGGAAAGGCGTCGCTTGGTGCAACACCGTCGTCCAGACGGTGGCCGATCGGCCGCCACCGGCTGGCAGTTCGCCCGTCGTGTAAGAGGGCTTCGTTCTCGGGCATTTCGGTCCCCCGTCCCGCGCTGCAAGCGGCACACACGGTAAGATAGCCGCGCGACTTTACTTTGTCAACCGACAGTGGCTGTTTCGCGTTCCAGTGTAAAGGACCAATGGAAAGGTGGGGGTTCACGCGATGAGGGTAGAAGTGTCACGAAAATGTGCGAGAGAGCGGGTCCTTCTTCTTGACTCTGCGGCCCTTCGGCTCTGGCCATCGCCTTTGATCTGCGGGTTCAAGGACCTCAATCGGCTGGCTGTAAAACACCTCTTGCGCGAGCAAGACGACTCGTCTATGGTCGGCTGCATTGGGGCGTGGTGCAGCCTCGGGGTACTTATCTGGTAGCCTATGCCACTCTCCCCTACCCGAGGGCGCGATGGCCAAGACAGACTGGCCGGCTCCGACGGCATTCGACCCCACTAACGAGCCGACCAAGGCTATCTTCCAGGTGAAGGCGAAGCTGAAGAAGTTTCGCTGGTCGCACGCCCAGAGCCCTACGACGCCGGGGCGCTGGCCGTCCTGTTCCACATTTTCCGGCGGGACGACGAGGCGATCGAGGTGTCGGGTGGTGGGACGGGTACCGTTCGACGGCACGTTTAACCTGTGGTCGGGGGTCAGCAATTCCCGGTGTGTGGCGAGGAATGTCTTACATTCGGCCGTCGATTGTTTTATTTGTCCTAACTGCGTTATGAGGCGCGCAGTCCCCCACGCCGTGCCCGATCACAGCTGATGCCGGTTGTTCTTGGGTGATATTTTGTGCGGATGTGTGACGTCGGTCGCGACTACGACGTGTCATCCGAGTTGACGGGTCCCGAGGACGCGATCAGTTCGTCCAAGCGTGGGCGCCGGAACCCGACGGCCAGCGCCTGATACACCTCCCGCATCGACGACACTTCAAACGACGCGAACAGGTGACGCATCCCTTCCCACACGGCACTCCGCGCGCCCTTGTTCTTCAGGGCCGCCTGGAACAGCGGGTTGCACCGCTGCTGGACCTGGTCGATCAGGAACGCCACCAGCATCAGATGCGCCAGCACCACCGACAGGTTGTGCTCCCCGTGCCCGAAGTTGTGCTCGAAGTGATATCCCTGGTTCTTGAGAGTGTTGAACGTCTCGTTCTCGATCCGCCACCGCGCCCGCCCCGCCCGCGCCAGTTGCCGCACGTTGGCCGTCGTGACCGACAGGTCCGTGACCCACGTCCACTCCCGTTGCGTCCCGCCGGGGTCGAGTTCCAGCAGGTGCAGGAAGTTCACCCGCACGTCCTCGTTGGACTCATTCAGGGGCAGATCGCGGACCCACAGGTAGCTGCGGCGAACCCCGGTTTTCGCCTCGATGTCCTCAACGATCTCGAACGCGTGCTGCTCCTGGCGGGCGTCCACCTGCGCGAACAGGTGGGCGTGGTCCGCAGCCTTGACACCCAGGAGGAAATGGCACGTCGCCTTCTGCAGGTCGCGGACGTGGGGCGCGTTGCTGCTCAGCGCGTCCTCGACCACGAGGACCGGCAACTCCGGGTGATCCTGGCGGAACCGCCCCAACCAGCGCCGGGCCGCGTTCCGCTCGCAGTCGTTCTTCGCCTGCCCGTCCGCACGCTGGATCGGCTCGGGGGCCAGCGGGATCACCTCGGAGAAGTCCGGATGGACGAGGACGGCCCCGAGCATCTGGTGGTAATACGACACAGTCCCGTTGGTGTGGTGCCGGGTCATGCAGTGAGGGCAGTGGACCTTCGGGGAGCGGAAATATTCCACCCCGTCCAGGGCCACCAGGTAACACCCTTCCACACGGTAGTCGTCGAGAACGTGGGCGCCCTGCAACCGGGCGAACACGTCCCGGAACACGGGCCGCACGTGGTCCGGGTTCACGTCGTCGAGGATGGCACGCATCTGCGAGTCGCTGGGGAGGCCCGTGAGGCCGAACACCTGACGCAGGTTGTGATCCAACGCGCGCCGCTGGAACGCAAGCAGGGACGGGTCCTTGAGGGCGAACAGGGCCAACCCCGCCATCAGCGCGTCGGGTAACGAGAACGCCGGCTCACGACGCGAATCCGGGATCGTGTCGAAGCGCGCCCGAACCCGGTGGACCAAGGCATCAAAGTGGAGGGGCTCACACGCACGCGCCAAAGAGACGTGCTGGCTCATCACAACCGCCCGGCGAGAGATGTTCCCGGTACAACAACGGGCACCGAAGACCGGCCGAGCGTAACCCGCTGCGGCCCCAAAGGCTCGCCGAAATCGAGCTTTTCAAACCAAATTCCACTCGCCGGGAATTGCTG
>JANNDF010000069.1:0-6097 GCA_031387445.1 Planctomycetia bacterium | reverse complement strand
GCGGCGGGCGGCGGGCGGCTCACCACCATCAGATAGTCCTTGTCCGCCTTCTCCAGTAGCGGCTTGACGGCCAGCCGGTGCAGGTACACCTTGTCCATCCCGTCGTCGAGTACGGCCAGCACCTCGGCTTCGGGAACCAGGTGCAAGCGGTTGGCCATCGGCACCTTCGGCAGTATCGCCCCGCCGCCGGGCGGCACGCCGCCGAATTGGTCGCGGACGGGCGGCAACCCGGAGAGGGTGTCGAGCGGGAACCGCACCGACTCGTCGGAGCTGAGGCCGACGGACACTTTTCGGGGGATGGGACCGTTCTGCGTCCACTCGCCCTCGACGACGCTGACGTACCACGGCCCGCTGGCGGCCGGCACGAACGCGCCGTACACCGCCTTCTTGTCGCCCAGCTTCTTGAACTCGGCGGTGTACAGCCCGCTCGCCCCGTAGAGGGTGCCGTCCGGCCCCGGCACCACCACCCCCACCCCGCCGGTGTTGTCCGATTTCACCTTGCCCGACTTCTCGCCCAGGGTGAGCACCCGCGACCCGGACCAGTTGTCTTGCCAGCAGTAGGTGCGGCCGTCGGCCGACACCGCCAGCCCCGCCGCCCCGCCCCCCCCGACTTGCCCGCTCACTGCCGGGCCGGTCGCCCCACCGTCGAGCGGCACGCCCACCTCCTTCAGCGTCCGGGCGTTCACCCACCCGTACCCCTTGCCGTCCTTGCCCACCCCGCCCCCGCCGAGGAACAGCGGGCCGTCCGACGAGTGCCCCATTAGCATCACCGTCGGGGTGCCGCCGAGCGGGTTCTGGGCGGTCAACTCCTTGTCGAACGTCTCCAGGTCGTACCGCAGTAGCACCGCCGCCGTACGGAGGTAGACGAACAGCTTGGTGCCGCCGGCGGCGAAAAGGGCGTCGGCCTCGGCCAGCGGCAGGTACTTCACCACCTTGCCGGTCACCACGTCCAGCACCGCCAGTTGCTTCACCCCCGGCAGGCGGTAGACGACGAACCGCCCGCCGCCCCCCGCACACACCGCGTCGACCAGCCCCGGCAGTTTCACCTCGGCTTTCGCTTGCAGCGGCGGCGGCTTCAGTTCGAACACCCGATCCGGCACCGGCACGACCCCGCCCTTCGCCTCGTCCAGTCCACTGCGGCCCTTCACGCTCCCGCTGATCGGCCCGGCGAACCGCTTGCCGTCCCCGGCGGTCAGTTCGAAGGTGTGGTACACCTCCTGCCCGCTAGCGTCGGCCACGGTGACGATGACCGGCTCCACCCCGGCGAAGTCGGCCGGCACCTCCCACGTCACTCTGCCGTCATCGGACACCTTCAATCCGTCCGGCCCGGCGTCCGCCTTGTACGTCACCTTCCCCTTCTTGCTCTTGGTGGCGATGCGGTACTCGTACCCCTTGCCAGGCATTGCAGTCGGTGGGCGGGAGGTGACGTACAGGTAGTCCACGCCGCTCGCCTCGAACGCCTTCTCCAGGTCGAACTTGCGGAGTACCAGCGTCTTGTTGTCCGACGGCAGGGTGACGAACAGGTTGGCGGACGGGGTGAAGTGAACCCGCCGGTCGAGCGGCAGGCCGGCGTTCGCCGCGAACGGGTCGATGCTGAACGGGCCGATGTCCTTGAAGGAGTACACCGCCCGGTCGTCGCCCGTCAGCCGCACCTCCGCCCGCACCTTCGGATCGACCACCGCCGGGCCGAACCCGCCGTTCCCCTCGCCCGCCAGTTGCAGGCTCAAGTGCCCCTCGGCCGCCGGCAGCAGTTGGGTGGTGGTGGTCGGCACCCGGCCGACCCGCTTGAACTCGCCGGTGTACAGCCCGTACCCGGTGTACAGGCTGCCGTCCGGCCCCGGCGTCACATGCCCGTAAGCGTCGTTCGAGCTGAACCACCTGGCCGACCCGCCGCGGACGACGATGCTCAACGGCCCGCCGCCGCCGTGGGTCGCGAATACTGTGCCGTCGGGCGACGCCCGCAGGTGGGTGCCTTCCGTCCACTCGCGGGAAACGTTGCCGTTCTCGAATTCGATGTCCACCGCTTTGAAGGTGTACGGGTCGGCGAAAGTGAGCCGCGACTCGGTGCCGCCGAACTGCGCCTTCACGGAGCGGGCGAGGAGCAGCGGCCCGGCGGAGGCCGAGCCGAGGGCGATCTTCTTCAGGGTGCCTTCAACAGGGCACGGGTCGCTCGCCTCCTTCTCGAACGTGGTCAGGTCGTACCGGGCCAGGGTGTTCTGGTCCGGGTAGGCCACGATCAACTTGTTCATCCCGGCGGCGATCAGGGCCGTATCCGAGGTGAGGGCGATGTACTTCACCACCTTCCCCTGGTTCACGTCGAACACCGCCAGCTTCTTGCCGCTGACGTGGGCGATGAGGAACCGCCCGCCACCGCCGCTACAGGTGTCCAGCACCTTGTCCGGCAGTTTCACCTCCGACTTGTCGTCGGCCAGGGCGGGCGGCTTGATCTCCACCGGGGTGATGTCCGCGTACACCGGGGCCGGGCGAGGCGGCTTCGGCTGCGGTTGCGGGTTCCACGGCTCACCCGGCCGACCGGGGCCAGGACCGGCTCCACCGGGCGGCGGGCCGCCCGGCCCCCACGGGTCGCCCGGCCGACCGGGAGCGGCTCCGTCGGGGCCTGCTCCGCCGGCGCCAGGACCGGGAGGCCCGCCGCCCGGCCCCCACGGGTCGAGCGGCTCTTTCGCCCACGGGTCGTCAAACCTGGGGTTGTTCCGCGCCGCCCGTGAGTAGGCTTCGTCCGCTCGCCGTCGCTCGTCCTCCTCCCGCAGTTTCGCCTGCTGCTCCTTGTTCGCCAGCACCGCCACCACGGCGGCCACCCCGCCGAGGATCAGAATCAGCACCAAAACTCCGCTGAGGATGAGGACGAGTGGGAGCATCGACCCGCCTTTCTTCGGCCGATCGTCTTCGTCTTCGTCGAACCGGCGGCGGGGGCGATTCGCCGGGCGTTCGGGGGCGGGGCGTTCCCTTCGGCGTTCGCCTGGGCCGGAGGTGGGAACGCGGCGGGCGGTGGGAACCGTGGCGGGCTTATTCCCTTCGGCGGAGGTGGTCGGCAGCGGAATGGGGGCGGCGGACGAGCCGAGGGGGATGGCTTTCCCTCGTGGTCGAGGCGGGGCGACCGCCGACGGCGGGGCGGCGGGGGAAGCCGCGGCCGGGGCGAGGAACACCTTCCGGCATTCCGGACAAACCACCGCCTGGCCTGCCTTGTCGGTGGTGGTGGCCACCGCGGCGAAGCACTTCGGGCAGGGAACAGACGACGTGCTCATGGGAGGAATCCCGGCGGCGGTGGGAGGTGGGAACTTGCTATGCCGAACTTTCCCCGATGACGCCATCCGGGGAGATCGGTGCCGGTTTCGGTTCAGTTTCTGTTCGCTCTCGACCCCGGTCAACCTTATTCTTACATTCCGTGAGGCTTCATGGCTCCGTTCGGAGACCCGAAGCCGCTCGGACCACCTCCACAAATCCCCGCCGCGAGGACATCGACCACGAACGCGGCGTGCTCGTCACACGGGCTGCGGACGACAAGGGATGGTGATTAGCGGCGAGAAGGGAAGCAGCACGAGGTCATCCACCAACACCCGGTGGTACTCGAACACCTGAAAGTCCTGGAAGGTGAGGACCGATTTCCGCTCCGCTGGCCGCACGACTCGCGAACCCTTTGGGTGGAGTTCGGTCACATCCATCAGTAGGGCGGCATCGACCTGGACTGCCCCGACGAGCACAGGCACAACGCGGCCTGTCACGTGTACGGGTTCCACGACTTCCGGCGGGCGTTCGCCACGGTCAACGCCCCGCGGCTCAAGCCCGAACTTCTGCAACGGCTCATGCCGCACAAGAGCCACCTGACGAACCAGAAGTCTTCCATCAACCCGACCAACCAGTTGGAGGACGCCATCGCCGACATGCCGGTGCCGAACGTGCTGCGGAAGGAGGGGCCGAAAACGGACGAACCACCAGTGTAGAAGGCTGGTGTAGCCCTGGCAGGTGTGACTGGGGCCTCTGGGATTCGAACCCAGAACCAAGGGATTATGAGTCCCCTGCTCTGACCGTTGAGCTAAGGCCCCGCGACGGGGAGATTCTACCCGAAAAGGTTACGATCAGAAGGTACTGTTCGAGGAGCGATTGCAATAGACCGTGGACGTCTTCGCAATGCGTTCTTCGATCGTGACGATACCCTCTCCAGGATGTATCCTACCCGAACGCCGTTGTGGGATGCGGCGGACGAAACGGAGACCTGAACCATGCCGTCGTGGTTTTTCGGCGTGTTGGCGAACGGGGCGATCCCATTCTTGGCGGGAGTGTGTCTCACTCTGATGGCGTTCCGCGTTGTGGGATCGAAACTTGGTGCGAATCCAAAACAGGACGAATGGTATCGGCGATTTGGCGGGCTAATGAAAGGCGGCGGTCCCTTGCTCGTGGTGTTCGGCATCTTCTTGTGGGTGTGGGGTTTCGCCCAGCATGCCGACACCCGCCCCACCACCCCGGCCGTTTGGCTTCGCCACACGACTTCCGATGGTGCGGCGAGTGCTGAGTTTCCCGCACCTCCGCAAGCGGCCAACAAGGACGTGCAAGGGTTCGTGGCACACAACGTGACTCTTTCCCAGAAGGAGCGTGACTGCCACTACATCCTTTCGTGGTCGGAGACGGGGAGCGAACCGGGGGTGAGCGACGATGAACTGCTGGACCGACTCCGAGAGGTGTTGGAGGCAGAAAGCGTTCGGAAGGGGATCGCCTGGAATGTGGTGAGCGAGGAGAAGGTCGTGGAGGCCGGGTGTGCGGGCCGGGTTCTGAAGGTCACCATCGGGGAGAAGACGACCCAACGGTTCAAGTGCTTCATCGCAAACGGACGGCTTTACCGCGCGATTGCAACGACACCACGGTCACCACAGGAGGACGCGGACGGGGTGCGATTCGTCAGCTCGTTTCGACTGGAGCAGAGCAAGAAGTAGCCCCCGTCACGCTGCGAGAATCGCCCTCACTGCCCCCAGCAGCGTTTCCACTTCTGCCGGGGTGCCGACGCTCATGCGGAGGCCGTCGCCGTCGCCGTAGCCGGGGTAGCTCATGTAGCGGATGAGGATGTTCTTCGCCTTCAGCGCCTCATAGATCGGCTTCACGGGGCGGTCATCCCGACGGCACCAGACGAAGTTCGCCCGACTCGGCGTGACGGTGAACCCGAGTTCGGTCAGCTCCACCGTCATTCGCCCGCGGGTGGCGATCATCTTCGACCGTAGGCCGGCATAGTAGTCCTGGTCTTCGATGGCGGCGGTGGCGGCGACTAGCGACAGCACGTCGCAGTTGTAGCTGTCCTTCACCTTCACCAGTTCGCGAACGAGTTCGGGTGAAGCAACGGCGAACCCGAAGCGGATGCCCGCCAGCGCGTAATACTTGCTGAAGGTCCGCGTCACGACCATGTTCGGAATCTTGCCCACCAATTCCAGGCCGTTCCACTCGCAGAAGTCGGCGTAGGCTTCGTCGAGTACGAGTGGGCCGTTCACCTGTTCGGCGAACTTGGCCACCTGTTCCGGCCGCAGGGCGGTGCCGCTCGGCGAGTTCGGGTTCGCCAGGAACGTGAGGTGTGCGCCCTTCACCGGCCACGGAGTCGGCGGGGTCCAGTCGGCGTTGAACGGCACGGTGACGAACTTCGCCCCCTGGATGTCGGCGAGCGATTTGTACAGCGAGTAACTCGGCGTCGGCGAAGCCATCACCCCGCTTTCGGGCACGAACGCACGGGTGAGGATGGTGAGGATGTCGTCCGAGCCGTTGCCGATGAGGATGCTCTCGGGCGACACGCCCAATGCCTTGCCGGCGGCAGTGCGGAAAGTGTCGCCGAGCGGTTGCGGGTATTTCCGCAGATTGTCACCGGTGAGGGCGGCGCGGACGGCGTCGAACACCTTCGGGCTGGGCGGGTACGGGTTCTCGTTGGTGTTCAGCTTGATGACGTGAGCGGCGTTGATCTGCTCGCCGGGGGTGTACCCGGCCATGTCGCGGATGTTGGGGCGCACGGGTGGGAGTCCAAAAAGAATTCACCGCCGAGGGCACATGAGGGCACGAGAGGAAGGCAGAAGAGAGTTCGGAAGAAATCCTCTCTGTCTTCCTCTCG
>JANNDF010000383.1:0-1829 GCA_031387445.1 Planctomycetia bacterium | reverse complement strand
GCCAAAAAATCCGCCTCTTCCCCTGGAAGCCGGCGGAATCTTTGCTTAAATACCGTTTCCCATGTGCCCGACCACGCGGCCGGTGTGAACCGAGGTCCGAATGCCGACGATCAACCAACTGGTGAAGAAGCCGCGGGTGCCCCAGCGGTCGAAGCCGAAGCACCCGGCCATGCAGGGTTGCCCGCAGAAGCGGGGCGTCTGCACGGTGGTCAAGACGATGACCCCGAAGAAGCCGAACTCGGCCCTGCGGAAGGTGGCCCGCGTGCGGCTGTCCAACGGCATCGAGGTGACGGCGTACATCGGCGGGGAAGGGCACAACCTGCAAGAGCACAGCATCGTCCTCGTCCGCGGCGGTCGCGTGCGTGACCTCCCCGGCGTGCGATACCACATCGTCCGCGGGGTGCTCGACTGCCAGGGCGTGCAGGGCCGCCAGCAGGCCCGCTCCAAGTACGGGGCGAAGAGCGAAGGCAAGTAACGAAGTCGTCAGGTCGTCACGTCTTCAGGTCGTCAAGTCTGAAGACACCGGACACCGCCCCCGGCCCGACTCGGCCGGGTTTTTGACTTGAAGACTTGACGACCTGAAGACCTGAGGACTTCGACGCGATGGCCACGAAGACCCGTACCGCCGGCCACACCATGTTGAAACCGGACATCCGGTTCAACTCGCCGCTGGTCAGCAAGTTCATCAACTGCCTGATGCACGACGGCAAGAAGGCGACCGCCACCCGCGTGTTCTACAACGCGATGGAACTGATCCGCAAGCGGATCCCCGACGTGGACCCGCTCCAGGTGTTCACCGACGCCATCAACAACGTGAAGCCGGCGCTCGAAGTGCGGAGCCGGCGGGTGGGCGGGGCCAACTACCAGGTGCCCATGCAGGTGAAAGCCCTCCGCCAGCAGTCGCTCGCCATCCGCTGGCTGCTCGCCGCCATCCGCGGCAAGAGCGGCCGCCCCACCTTCCAGCGACTGGCCGACGAGTTGATCGCCGCCGCCCGTCGTGAAGGGGAGGCCATGGCCAAGCGCGAACAGACGGTGAAGATGGCCGAAGCCAACAAGGCGTTCAGCCACTTCGCGTGGTAACCGCTGGTTGTCAGCCAACAGTCCTCGGCCCGCCCGGAAACTGTTCCGAGCGGGCCGAGGACTTTTTTCGTGCGTAAACTGGTGTGTGATCTGTTCACCCGATTCCGGAGCGCGAACGATGACGAAGTTCGTTTGGGCGGTGGCCCTGGTGGCGGTGGTGGCGATCCCGGCTCTGGCCGCGGACACGAAGGTGGAGTTGAAGAACGTCCACATGTGCTGCCCCGGGTGTGCCAAAGAAGTGGCGATGATTCTGACCGGCGTGGAAGGGGTGTCGGCGGTGAAGGCGGACAAGGAGACGGGCACGGCCACGTTCACCGCCGCCGACGCGAAGGCGGCGCAGAAGGCAATCGACGCGCTGGCCGCCGACGGCTTCCACGGCGATCCGGGCAAAGACAAGGGGTACGCCTTCAAGGACGACAGCGGGGTGAAGGCCGGGAAAGTGAAAGCGCTCACCGTCACCGGCTTCCACAACACCTGCGGGGGGTGCGTGAAGTCGTTCCAGACAGCCATCAAGGGGGTGAAGGGCGTGACCGGAGACAACGCCAAGGCGGAGGTGTCCACGGCCGAAGTGACGGGCGAGTTCGACGCGGCCGAGTTGGTGAAGGCGCTCAACGCGGCCGGGTTTCACGTCAAGGTGAAGAACTGACGCCGCACGCCCGGAAGGCGGCATCACGTTCAGCCACTTCGCGTGGGTAGTCGGAACGATACAATTTCACCGCAGCGGGCGCAGAGGGCGCGGAGGCAGCAGG
>JANNDF010000382.1:0-3409 GCA_031387445.1 Planctomycetia bacterium | reverse complement strand
ACGAACGATATTCGCCCGCATGCCTGCCGGCACGACCCGGCCTTTGGGCGAACGTGACATGAAGACCGTGAGTCGCCGGGTCAAAATGACACCAGCCCTGGTGTGGCCAGGGCTGGTGGGGAATCGAAATGAGCCGGGTGGGGCTCGAACCCACGACCCGCAGATTAAAAGTCTGCTGCTCTACCAGCTGAGCTACCGGCCCTTCGGCGTTTCCCGCGAGCTTTATAGTATAGCGACCGGCCGCGATGCGTCCACCCTTTCACACGAGACTTCGGCCAATTCTGGCATCCGGCACGCGGTTCTGATACCCTTCACTTTCCCTCCCCCCACCCCCGCCGGGTGTCCGCATGTCGTTCCGCTGGCTGCCGTTCCTCCTGCTGCCGACCGCCGCGATCGCCGACACGCCCGTGTCGTTCCGCAACGACGTGTCGGCGGTGCTGTCTCGCTCCGGGTGCAACGCCGGCGCGTGCCACGGCAACCTGAACGGTAAGGGCGGGTTCAAGCTGTCGCTTCGCGGGGAAGACGCCGACGCCGACCTCGCCGCTCTCACCCGCGGGATGCTCGGCCGACGCACCGACCCGCACTCCCCCGCCGACAGCCTGGTGTTGAAGAAAGCGACCGGGCAGGTGCCGCACGAGGGCGGGGTGCGGTTCAACGCCGCCAGTTCCGAGTATGCCATTCTGCGGACGTGGATCGCCGACGGGTGCCGGCCTGATGCCGCGAACACGCCGTCGCCGGTGTCGCTCATCCCGTCGGTCAAGTCGCTCGTGCTGATCGACCCGCAGCACACCGCCACCGTCACCGTGACGGCGAAGTTCTCCGACGGCACCACCCGCGACGTGTCGGCCGTGGCCAGCTACGAACTCACCACCATCGGCGTGGCGAGGTTGACCAACGGCGAACTCGTCCGCGAGCAGTTCGGCGAGACGGTGCTCATCGTCCGTTACCTGCACCTGCAAGTGCCGATCCGCGTGGCCTTTCTGCCCAACCGCCCGCCGGTCGATGTCTCCACCATCCCCGCCACCCACGCCATCGACAGGTTGGTTCTGACCGACCTCGCCCGGTTGCGGATACGCCCGTCGGAGTTGAGTTCCGACAGCGTGTTCCTCCGCCGGGCGTACCTGGACACCTGCGGCATCATTCCCACCGCCGCCGAAGTGAAAGCGTTCCTCGCGGACACCGACACGAAGAAGCGGGAGAAGCTGATCGACGTTTTGCTCGCTCGCCCGGAGTTCGCCGACTACTGGGCGCAGAAGTGGGGCGACCTGCTGCGGAACGAAGAGAAGTCTTTGGACAAGAAGGGCGTGACCGTCTTCCACCGTTGGATTCGCAACTGGATTGCCGACGACAAGCCGCTGACCGACTTCGCCCGCGAACTGCTCACCGCCCGCGGCAGCACCTACGCCACCCCCGCCGCCAACTTCTACCGGGCCGTGCGCGACCCGTACTTGCGGGCCGAGAGCGTGGCTCAGGTGTTCCTGGGATTGCGGGTCAGTTGTGCCCGCTGCCACAACCACCCGTTCGACGTGTGGACGCAGGACGACTACCACCGCTTCGCCGCCGTGTTCGCCCGCATCGATTACCGGCTGGTGGACAACAAGCGGAACGACGACCTGGACAAGCACGAGTTCATCGGCGAGCAGTTCGTGGTGAGCAAGGGCGACGGCGAACTGACGCTGCCGCGGGGCGGGGACGCGGTGCCCAAGTTGCTCGGGGCGAAGGCCGCCGTGCCCACCGGCCGCGGGGATCGGCTGGGGGCACTCGCTGACTGGATGACTGCCGCCGACAACCCGTTCTTCGCACAAGCTCAAGCCAACCGCGTGTGGGCGCACCTGCTCGGCCGTGGCATCGTCGATCCGATCGACGACTTCAAGCTGACCAACCCGGCGAGCAACCCGGAACTGCTCGACCACCTGGCCAAGGAGTTCGCCGCCGGCGGGTTCAAACTGAAGCCACTCGTGCGGCACATCATGACCAGCCGCACCTACCAACTCTCGGCGACGCCGAACGGCACGAACGCCGACGACGCCACGCACTTCTCGCACGCGGCGGTGACGCCACTGGAAGCCGAGCAACTACTCGACGCGGTGGCGTCGGCCACGGGCACCGAGATCAAGTGGCCCGGCTACCCGAAGGGCACGCGAGCGGGGCAACTGGCGGCAGTGCCGCAGACCGGCCGACGGATGGCCGCGGGCGACGGGCTGCGGTTCCTGAAGATGTTCGGCAAACCGGAACGGCTGCTGACGTGCGAGTGCGAGCGGGGCGAAGACCCTGGCGTGTTGCAGGCGTTCCAGATGCTGACGGGCGAACTGGTGAACGGTCTGATTCGCCAGAGCGACAACCGATTGGGGACGCTGATTGCTGACGGCAGATCGGACGACGCGGTACTAGACGAAATGTACCTGTCGGCAGTGTCCCGCCCGCCGACCACCGCCGAGCGAACCAAGTTGCTGGCCTATGTGAGCGGGGCGAAGGACAAACGCGCCGCGTGGGAAGACGTGACCTGGGGCCTGCTGAACTCGAAGGAGTTCTTGCTGCGGAGGTGACTGTGGTGTGCCTGCGTGCGGATTGGGACGAGCGAGGTTGAGGTAAAATTGATCTCGATGATGACCGACGAAACGGACGGTGATAGGTCGCTCTCGGCTGATCTCATTCCAAGTTCATCGACAGAGGGTCTCCATGCGATACGTTGTCGTAACCTCGGAACAGAAGTTCATGGCTGTTCCAGAGTTTCACGTTCGGCCCGGTGAACAGCGAACTCGTCGCATCTTCCACCTCGGCGGCTACATCGACGTGCCGGCACGGCCAGAGCCGGCAACGTTCTACGGCACGATACCGTTGTCTGCCGGCGTCAACACGGGCGACTTCTACGTATTGGGCGAGGACGGCGTACTCCATCGGTGCATGGGTACGAATTTCTCGTTCTCTCTTGGTGCAGCACACATGTCAGGGCATGTTCTCACCTCCCAAGCGTTAGAGAACCCCGGCCAGTATGCCACAATCGTGGCGCAGGTGCATGGCGAGCAACGCAAGTGAGCCAGAGCGCAGACAACGCATCAGGCGTTACACCTGACGGATGAGGTACGTCAGCTTTCTGGGTCGCATCTCAAACCACGGTTCCCACCAACAGTTGAGTTCGTTCAGCATCCGCGGAGGCGGTGCAGACGCCACTATCTCACCTTCTAACAAACCGAGGCCATGAAAACTCTGCTCCAAACCCCACTTCAAATCCTGAAGGCCGTTCTCACAGCACTCATTCTCATTGGGATTGCAGTTGTCGTTTTCGACCACTCCGGGTGGGGCAGGGTCAACGCATCTTATTTGGCTTGAATCCTTGGAGCACTTGGCGGAGGTAGTCGGGGTCCCAGGCGGCGGTCAGCCGCTTGGCCTTGATGCTCCCCCGCTTGGG
>JANNDF010000016.1:0-16620 GCA_031387445.1 Planctomycetia bacterium | reverse complement strand
GACTGGGGGGAGCGGGCGTACCTGGACATGAAACTGCTCCGCGACCAGGACGCGAAGACGAAGACACCTGGCGAGGGTGTGGAGCGAGCGACGGTGGCGGTGACGACGAACGACGTGACCGAAACGGTCGGCGTGTGACCGGCCGCGGCGGGGAGACTCGCCGACTTCCCAACCCGACCTCCCCACTCACCTAAAAAGTTATGTGCGCAACTTGACGGACACTACCGATCCCCACCGCGAAATACCGCAAAACTCCTGCGGGGACACCGCATTTCCCTGCAATCTATGCGTTTCGTTGTGCGCCCTTGCAACGGGGCCATTTGCCCCTAGAATGCCTCAAATATTAGGGAAAGTGATGCTCGGCGAGTGGCTTTCAGTGCTGCATGGCATTCAAGAGGTCAGGAGTTCAACTCTCCTCACCTCCACTCGCTACGAACCCCGCGGGGCAACCTCCGCGGGGTTCTTGCATTTTCCCGCCCGACTTCCCGCCGTGGGTGCGCCGCGATGACCGAACCCGCCCCAACAGCTCCGCCCGACCCGGCCGCCAAGTCGAATCGCGCCGCCATGCTGGTCGTCTTCCTGGTGGTGTTCATCGACCTGCTCGGGTTCGGCATCGTGCTGCCGCTGCTGCCGCTCGTGTCCGACGGCTACCTCGCACGACAAGACCCGTTCGTCCAGAACGCCGTCATCGCCGGCCTGTTCTCGGTCTTCTCGCTCATGCAATTCCTGTTCTCGCCGGTGTGGGGGCGGGTGTCGGATCGGTACGGCCGGCGGCCGGTGCTGCTCGTGTCGCTCGGCGGGTCGGTGATCTTCTACGGCCTGTTCGCCGCCGCGTGTGCGGTGCCGCTCGAACAGGGCTGGCTGGCCGTCGGGCTGATGTTCGTCTCCCGCATCGGGGCGGGAATTGCCGGGGCGAGCGTGAGCACCGCCAGCGCCGTCATCGCCGACAGCACCACCCCGGAGAAACGGGCGAAGGGAATGGGCCTGATCGGGGCGGCGTTCGGCATCGGGTTCACGTTCGGCCCGCTCATCGCGTTTGGCGTGCTGTCGCTGTTCCCCGCACCTGCTCCGGAAAACGACCTCGCTCGCATTGGCCTCGACCCGGCGTTCGCGTGGGTGCCCGGTGCCACCGCCGCCGTGCTGTCGCTCGTCGCCCTGCTCATCGCGTTCGCCAAGTTCCGCGAGACGCTAAGGCCGGGCACCGGCCCGCACCGCACGGGCGGGCTGTTCAGTCTGGCGCGTTCGATGGCTGTGATCCGCATGCCCGCCATCGGCCCGCTCATCCTCATCTACTTCCTGGCCATCTTCGCGTTCGCCAACTTCGAGGGCACGCTGTCGCGGTTCACCGAAAAGGCGTTCCACTACGGGGTCAAGGAGAACTCGCTCGTGTTCGCCGGCGTGGGGCTGGTGCTGGTGATCGCGCAGGGCGGGTTCTACCGCCGGTTCGCCGGGAAGGTGAGCGAGGTCATCCTGCTACGGATCGGTCTGGTGCTGATGACGGTCGGGTTAGGCGGGTTGGGGCTGATCGCCTTCTACTCCCACCAGCTCGCCGAGGCCGGCACGACCGCCGGGCAATTCCAGTGGGTGATGTTCGCGGCGGCAGCGGTGGCGGTGTTCGGGTTCGCGTTCGTCAACCCGAGCGTGGCCGCGCTCATCTCCCGCCGGACCGCCCCCACCCGCCAGGGGGAAGTGCTGGGGGTGAACCAGTCGTTCACCGCCGTCGGTCGCATCCTGGGGCCGGCGCTGGGGAACATGGTGTTCTCGACGCACCCGTCCCACGCCATACCGTTCGTGGCGGCGGTCGGGCTGCTGCTCCTGGTGGCGGCGCTTCAGCCCTTGGTCGGCCGGGCCGATCAACCGCCGGCCGCGGCGTGAATTGGCCGCCCTCCTCAAATGTTCGTAGCCTTTACAGAATCCCACCGAGCTGATCATGCCCGTCGTGTCCGCTCCCTTCCTGTACTTCGAAGACCTCGACCCGGAGGTGACGTACCAGTCGGCCGCCCGCACCATCACCCAGGCGGACATCATGACGTTCGCCGGGTTCAGCGGCGACTTCAACCCGATTCACATGGACCACGAGTACGCCAAGGAGACGCCGTTCCGCCAGCCGATCGCCCACGGGTTCGGCATCATTAGTATCGCCAGCGGACTGGGCACGAACTCCCCTGCCACTCGCACGGTCGCACTTATTGGGGTGAGGGATTGGCGGTTCATGGCGCCGGTGATGATCGGCGACACCATCCGGGTGCTCACCAGGGTGGCCGAGATGAAGTTGAAAGGTGTGGGTAAGCGCGGCGAGGTGATATGGTTCCGTCAGATCGTGAACCAGCACGGCAAGGTGGTGCAGGAAGGGCACATGATCACGATGATCGAGTGCCGCCCGAAAGCGTAAACGGCGGCCGTTCGGCCGAAGCGGTGACAGTTCCGGGACCACCGGCGACGGGTGCGACGTGAAGCCGTCAGTTCCGGGCGCACCCGGCCCGCAAGTGTTGCGCGTGGAGGGTGAACTCCTCAACGCGCCACCCACCGACCTTGCGGTCAGGGGTCGCCAAATCCACCGTTGGACTGATACCAAGTGGCCGTGATGTGTTGCCATCCGCTGTCGCGGGCGTTCCTGTAGCCGGCCTCTCTGTGAGGCCGGTCGGCCCGGCCTCACAGAGGCCGGCTACAACCGAACGGATGGCAACGGTTCACTGCCACTTGGTATCAGTTCGCACCGTTCGCCTGGACAAGTCCGATCTCAGTGGGCGGAACTGCCTGGGATCTCCATCCCACGCATGCCCTGCTCACCGCGACAATGTCGGCCATGTCCAAATCCTGAGCAGGCTCAGCGCCGGGTGTCACGCCGGGTGTGCAAGCAACTGACTGGTACCGGGGCCGACGGCAGCAAGCCCAACAGTTTGCGCTGAACCTCCTCCATCGGCCGCAAGCCGGCGCGGTCGTCGGCGATCGCTTCTTCGTCGTCGGCCGTTTGGAGGTATTCGGTCTCGACTCGGGCGGGGGCGGAGTAGGGGGAATAGAGTTCGACTTGGGTGTTCGTCATGTGCGCGCCTCGGAAATTCCTTTGAGAGGTGTCCATCACCATGCATTTCGCGCGCCGCTGAGGGCGAAAGCGGCCCGCGCCTGGCGATTTCATGTGTCTACGGCTTACTGTGTGAGTCGCGGGGGCTGAGTTGGTCCGCCGGTTGCTGACCGGTGCGCACTATCGCTCCCATTTCCACCACCACTCGCTGTTCGCCGCCGGTGTCCTCGAGCGGAATTGAAGTGGCCTCCGCGGCCGACCCGTTCAGGGTCACACGCACCACCCCGCGGTTCACCCGCTGGGGGTTCTGGACGTCCACCACATACACCGTCTTGCCGAAACGATAGCGGACGGTGAACGTCTCCCAACTCGCCGGCACGCAAGGGTCGAAGAATAGTCTATCCATTTGGCGGCGAAAGCCAAGTAAATCTTCCAGCCCGACGCGGTACAGCCACCCGCTCGACCCGGTGTACCACGTCCACCCGCCGCGGCCGACGTGCGGCGGGCATGAGTAGACGTCACCCGCCAGCACGTACGGTTCGCCCTTGTACACGTCCGGGGCGGTGCGGATCGGGTTGAGTAGATCGAACGCGGCGTGTGCGTCGTCGCCGTGGCCGAGCATGGCCAGCGCCTTCACCGTCCACGTCGCCGCGTGCGTGTACTGCCCGCCGTTCTCCCGCACGCCGGGCAGGTAGCCCTTGATGTACCCCGGCCGCAAGGGGCCGTCGTCGAACGGCGGGTCGAACAGCAGCAGCAGCCGATCCAGCCGGCGGACGAGCAGGTGCGAGACGGCGTCCATCGCGGCCGACGCCCGCTCCGGGTCACCGCCGGCGATCACCGCCCACGACTGGGCAATGCTGTCGATGCGGCACTCGCCGTTCTCCTTCGTGCCGAGCGGGGTGCCGTCGTCGAAGTACGCCCGACGGTACCACTCGCCGTCCCAGGCGTTCGCCTCCACCGCTTCCCGCAGCCGCGCCACCCGGTCCCGGCACGTCTGCGCGTAGTCCGCTTCGCCCCGCCGGTCGGCGACCTCCGCGAACCGGGTGAGGACGAACACCTGAAACCACGCCAGCCACACGCTCTCGCCCTTCCCCGCCGCCCCGACGGTGTTCATGCCGTCGTTCCAGTCGCCCCCGCCCATGAGGGGCAGGCCGTGCGTGCCCTGCCGGTCGCCGTTGTCGAGCGCCAGCCGGCAGTGGTCGAACAAGGTGGCCGTGCGGCCGGTCACGGTGGGCACGCCCATCACCGCGTGTTCCCCCTCCTTCCGCAATGGGAAGTCGAGGAATGGGGCGTGTTCGTCGAGCACGGCGGCGTCGCCGGTCACCTCGACGTAATGACACGCGGCGAATGGCAGCCAGAGGAAGTCGTCGGAGTAGTCGGTGCGCACCCCGCTCCCGCTCGGCTCGTGCCACCAGTGCTGCACGTCCCCTTCGTGGAACTGACGGGCGGCGGCGCGGAGCAGGTGGGTGCGGGCCTCGGCCGGGCGGGCGTGCAGCAGCGCGCACACGTCCTGCAACTGGTCGCGGAACCCCCACGCCCCGCCGCTCTGGTAGAAGGCCGACCGCCCCCACACCCGGCACGACAGGGTCTGGTACAGCAGCCAGCGGTTCATGAGCAGGTCGAACGCCGGGTCGGGGGTGCTCACCTGCACCGCCTCGCACACCTCATTCCACTGGGTGGTGACGGCCGCCAGCGCGCCCTGCGAGTTGGTGTACCGGCGGGTGGTGCGGCGGGCGGTCTCCTCGTCGGCCGCCTGGCCGAGGACGCACACGATGGTCCGCTCCTCACCGGCCGCCAGGGTGACGGTGCCCCGCAGGGCGGCACACGGGTCCAACCCCGGCCCGACGGTGCCGGACAGTCCGACCCGGCCGAACGACGCCGGGGCCGCCAGGTCGCCGTTCCGCCCCAGGAACTCGGCGCGGTCGCCGGTCGCGGTGCGCGGGCGGAGGGAGGTGTCGGCGAACGCCACCCGCCCGCCGAAGTCGGGGTGGTACGGGTTGTAGGCGAACACCGCCCCGGTGTCGGGATCGATGTGCGTGATGACGTGCGGGGCGGTGGCCTCGCGGGTGGTGCCGAGCGCCCATTCGGCGTAGTAGACCACCCCCAACCGGCGGGTCCGGCGTCCGGCGTTCTTCACCCGCAGCACCGACACCTTCACCGCGTCGTCGGTCGGCACGAACACGGTCAACTCGTGTTCCAGGTCGCCGACCGAACGGAAGAAGCGGGTGTAACCGGACCCGTGCCGCACCAGCGCCGGCCCGCCGCACGGCAGCGGGGTCGCGCTCCACACGGCCCCCGTGTCCTCGTCTTGCACGTACACCACGTCGCCGGGCGGGTCGCCCACCGGGTCGTTGCTCCACGGCGTCAGCCGGTTCGACTGACTGTTCCCGGCCCACACCATCCCGCCGCCGGAGTCGGTGACGATCATCCCGCCGCCCGGGTTGGAAATCACATTCGCCCACGGCAGCGGCGGCACCCTGGCGGCGCGGACGACGTACTCCCGGCCGTCCGGGGTGAACCCGCCGTACCCGTTGTCGAAGGTGAGATCACCAGTCGGCGGGGCGGTGACGGCGTGCGGCGTGCGGGTGGGCGGTTTCGGTCGGTTCGCCGGCCAGCGGGCGGGTGGCGCAGCGGCGTCGGCTTGGGACGCCAGCGGGCCGCCGCGGTCGTCAAGGACCACCCGCGCCGCCGTCAGCAGCAGAGTGCGTTCGGGGTCGGCCATCTGCCACCCCTTCCGGACGAACACCCCGGCCGGGCGGTCGAGCAGGTCGCCGCGACCGGCTGCACGCACCGCTTCAATCGTCTCGGTGTGAAGTTGATCCAGATAGCCGCCGGCGTTCTCCAGCAGCACCACCAGATCGACGGCCAACTGCTTCCCCTGCCAAAAAGTGTGCGCCTGCAACACCCGCCGCACCAGAGGTAGCCCGCCGGGGCCGTGGACCCGCACCACCAGAATCGGCAGGTCGCCGGAGATGCCGAACGTCCACAACCCGCTCTGCCCGAGGCGGTTGGCGACGAGCACGTCGGCCGGGGCGCGGAGCGGGCCGGTCGGGTAGAGCAGGTGCCCGCCGAGCCGCTGGAACAGGTTCACGTCCTCGGCCTTCAGGTTCAGCCGCTGGGCCTCGATGCGGGCGTGCGCCCAGGCCAGGTCGAACGCCCGGTTCACCGCCGCCAGCGTGTCGTAGCGGTCGGCCATCGCCACCGCGTCCTCGCGGGTGGCGGCATACCCGGTGGCGAACGCCACCACCGCCTGCCCGCCCGGAGCCAGGGTGACCGCCCGCCGCAGGGCGAACACCGGGTCGAGGACCGGCCCAACGGTGTTGGAGAGCGTCGTGACGGTGGGGTCGAGTGCGGCCGGGTTCGCCGGGGTGCGGCGTCGGCCGACGAACCGCATCCGATCAGTTTCGCACGTCACCCCGGCGGTGGGCTGGTCGGTGGACAACACATGAACCGCGAACGTCGGCGGTTGGTCAGCCGCACGGGGGCGGCGGCGGCACAGCACCGCGTTGTGTTCGGGCAACCACTCGGTTTCGAGGAACAGCTTGCCGAACGCCGGGTGTGCCAGATCCGCCGCGTGCGGGATGAGGACGACTTCGGCGAAACTGGTCACATCCAACTCGACCGCGGTGTCGCCCAGGTTGACGAGCGTCAGCCGCCGCACCTCGCAGTCGTCGTCCGGGGCGACGGCCACTTCGAGGAGCGTTTCCACCATGCCGTCCACGCGGCGGAACTCGGCCTTGTCGAGCGAGAAAATGACCTCGTACCGGCTCGTCGGTCGGCGGATCGGCTGGTGCCCGGCCGACCACACCGCCCCGCGCTTGACCTCCCGGATGTACACGAACGTGCCGTCCGCGTCGGCGGTGGCGTCGGCCCGCCAGCGGGTGATGTCGGTGCCGTTCCACCGGCTGTACCCGCCGCCGGCGTTCGTCACCATCACCGCGTACCGCCCGTTGGAGAGCAGGTGCGTCCGCGGGGTGGGGGTGTCGGGCGAGGTGAGCCGGCGGCGGGTGGGCAGGTTGCCGGCGTCGGTCGCCCGCGGGGCCATCGCCGCTTCATCGACCGGCACCTCCGGGGCGTCGTAGGGCACTCGCTCTTCGAGCAGCAACTCGGCCGCCCGCACCGCCGGCTCGACCCGCAGCCACCGCCGCACCAGCCCGCCGGTCAGCCGGTTCACGATGGACACGAACCCCATGCCCTGGTGGTGCGCCATGTACGACCGCACCACCGTCGGTGTGCCGTCTCGCCCGGCGCGGTCGGCCGTGTAGTCGATGGCCTCGTAGAACCCGAACGGCCCTTCCCCGCCGACCGCCCGTAGCACCGCGAAGTTCTTCACCGCCGCCGCCGCGTCCACGTCCACCGCCATGAGCGTGGCATACGGGGCGACCACGCGGTCGCGCTCGAGACCCCGCTTCAGCCCCAGCCCCGGCACTCCGAACGACTGGTACTGGTACACCTGATGAGCGTCGAGCAGGGCGAACCCGGACTCCGACACCCCCCACGGCAGCCCCACTTCCCGCCCGTGTTCCGCCTGCCGGCGGACGGCCGCGTGCTGGGCCTCGTCCAGCAGTGCGCCCGCCGGCACCGGCAGCAGCAGCCGCGGCATCAGGTACTCGAACATGGTGCCGCCCCACGACACCAGCCCGGTGTCGGGGCCGGAGCGGTAGGCCAGCCGGCCGAGCTGGAACCAGTGCTTGCGGGGCACCTCCCCGCGGGCCACCGCCAGAAAGCTGGTGATGCACGCCTCGGACGCGAGCAGGTCGTAGTGGTTCTGGTCGAGCCGGCCGGTGGTGGCGTTGTACCCGATGCTGAACAGTTCGCGGTCGGGGTTGTACAGGAAGCGGAAGCCCATTCGACCGGCCAGCCGCTCGGCCCGCGCGGCGACGGCCAGATACCTCGCCCCGCCCTTCGCCCGCAAGCCGTTCTTGAGTGCCAGCAGACAGGCGAGCAGGTTACCGCTGTCCACAGTGGACACATACGCCGGCAGCAGCACCCGCAGGGTGTTCGTCTCGTACCAGTTGTAAAGGTGCCCCTCGTGCTTCTCCAGGCGGTCGAGCGTGTCGAACGCTTTGGTCAGCCGGTCGGCCGCCTCGTCCGCGGTGACCAACCCCAGTTCCTCGGCCGTCAGCACCACCAGCAGGTACAGCCCGATGTTCGTGGGCGAGGTGCGGTGTGCCGCCACGCCGAGCGGGTGTTCCTGGAAGTTGTCCGGCGGCAGCCAGTGGTCCTCGTCGCCGACGTGGGTGCGGAAGAAGTGCCACGTCTTCGCCAGCACCGCCCGCAACTCCTGCTCCTGTGTTTCGGTGAGCGGCGGGTCGGCCTGCACCCGCGGCTTGCTCACCAGGTACGCGACCAGCGGCGCGAACAGCCACACGAACAGCAGCGGCCCGGCGACGATCAGACTCCACGGGGCGAACACTGCCAGCAGCACGGCCGCCGCGATCGCCACCGCCACCCCCGGCCACATGGACAGCACGAACACCACCAGCCCGCCGCCCAGCCGCGATTCTGCCGCCGCCGCCGTCTCCCACTCCAGCATCCGCCGCCGGGAGACGTACACGCGGTAGACCGACCGCAACACCGCGTCCAGGGCCAGCCGCGCCTGATCGGCGAGAAAGGTGAGTTGCAGCCCGGCCTGGGCCAGTGTGTTCCCCAGGTCGAACCGCGCTTGCGCGAGCGCCCCCCGACGGCCGGGGCCGACCGCCACCCGCCGGCCGCTGCCGACGACCAGCATCACCGCCGGCAGCAGCCACGGGGCGACGACGAACAGCGTCCACCCCCACGCGACCGGCATGAACAGCCAGCCGAGGATCAACAGCAGCACCGCCGCCGGTGGCACCAGGCTCCGCCGCAAGTTGTCGAACACCTTCCACCGCTCCAGCAGCGGCAGCGGGTTGGGCTGGCGGCCGGTCGGGGTGGGCACCGTCATCCCCAGCCACGGAAGCAGTTGCCAGTCGCCGCGGATCCAGCGGTGTTCCCGCCGGGCGTAGGCCGGGTAGCGGACGGGGAAGCCGTCGAACACCTCCACGTCGGACGCCAGCGCGCACCGGGCGTAATTCGACTCGATCAGGTCGTGGCTGAGGATGTGGTCGTCCGGGAAGGCGGCCCCGGCGGTGGCGGCGAAGGCGTCCACGTCGTACAGCCCTTTGCCGCTGAACGTGCCGCGGGCGAACAGGTCCATGTACGTGTCGGACGCGGCCGACGAGTACGGGTCCACCCCCGCACTCCCGGCGAACGCCCGCGCGAACCACGACTTGAACCCGACCCGGTAGAGGAAGCTCACCCGCGGTTGCAGCACGGCGTACCCGGACTCCACCCGCCGCCCGTCGGCACTCAATTGTGGGCGGTTGAGCGGGTGGGCGAGCGCCGCGATCATCTGCCGGGCGGCGTCGCGTGGCAGCACCGTGTCCGAGTCGAGTGTCAGCACGAACCGCACCCGCGGCACTTCACCGGGCGGGTGCGAGGTGTGAGTGAAGTCGGTATCGACCTTCCCGCGGAGCAGTTCGTTGAACTCGTGCAGTTTCCCCCGCTTCCGCTCCCACCCCATCCACACCTTCTCCCGCTCGTTCCACCGCCGCCTGCGGTGGAACAGGAAGAACCGCGGCGGGCCGGCGGCGGCGTAGTCCGCGTTCAGCCGCCGCACCCCTGCCAGCAGTGCGTCCACGCAGGCCGCGTCGGTCGGTGTCGTCTCACGATCAGCATCGGTGAAGTCGGTGAGCAGGGCGTACCGCAGCGCCAGGTCGGGGTTCGACAGGGAGTGGTGTTCCAACTTCTCAATCAGCTCGGCCGCGTGATCCGGTTTGCCGATGAGCGTGGGCACCACCACAAACGTGGTGAACTCTTCCGGGATGCCGGACTTGAACTCCCGCCGGGCGAGGATGCGGGGACGGACCAGCCGACTGACCATCGCGTTCGTCAGCCCGACGCCCAACTCGGACGCCGGGAACGACGCCAGCGCCAGCAGCCCGACGGCCAGCGGCCACCACAGCCCCCAGAGCAGCACCGCCGCCACCGCCACCGCCAGCAGGGTGAACCCGCCGAGCAGACCGGCGTACACCGGCCCCGGATGCGCCTCCAGCCACTCCCGCACCCGCACGCCGCCTGCCGGCCGGTAGTCGAGGCCGCGGGCGAACTCGTCCCGCCCGTCGCCGATCAGCACCCACGACACCTGCTCGCCAACCGGGTCGCCGGCGTTTCGGGCGGCGGTCGCGACCGCGGCGGCCGCGACATCGGGTTCCGAGCGGTCACACCCGCGGGCCAGTTCCTCCACCGCCCGCCGGCAGCGGTCGCGGGTGGGGAAGTCCTGAGCCGGGTAGATGCCGCCGGGGTCGCCGCAGAGGGCGGCCTCGACCGCGCTCACCGACTCGAAGAAGGCCGGCCAGTCGATGACGGCCAGCAGCCGCAGGGTGGTAACGGCGTTGCCGAGCGACACCTGCGCCCCGGCCTGGCGGATCGACTCGCGGCGGAACACTGCTGGCGGGTCGGCCAGGTGGGCGGTCAGCCACTCCCGTAGTGCCTCCGGCACGGGGTGGTCTTGCACGGCGTCCCACACGCCGGTGGCGAACGCGTCGCCCGGCGCGGCCGGCAGCCGCACCCGCCGCGCGGCCTGGGCGGTCGTCACCGCTGCCACCGCCGCCCGCCGGTCTCGGAGCGCGACCAAGAGGTCGTCCGCCTGCCGCCGCACCAGTTTAACCGTCGCCAGCCGCAGCAGCGTGGGGAACGCCCACAGTTCGCCGATGGTGAGGGTGGCCACCTGCTGGTACGACCGCAGGGCGGCGAACAGCCCGTCTTCGGTCACCATACCGTCGGCCGCGTCCACCACCGCCTCGGCCAGCCGGTACGCCCGCGGCAAGCCGTCGCGGCCGGCCGGCAGTTGGCGGAAGAAGTGTGGGGGCAGTTGCGTCCTCACCTGCCGCACCGCTTCGTCAATCACGTAATAGTTGTCGAGCAGCCACTCGGCTTCCGGCGGCATCGGCTCGCCGGCCGGCAGATGCGACAGGGTGCGGTAGGCGCGGGCGATGCGGCGGGCGTCGTCGCCCAGCCGGCGGAGCAGGTGGGTACGGGCGGGCGGGCGGTCAGTCAGACTTTCGGCTGCGAGGGAGAGGAGGCGGTGGTGCAATTTCACGGGGGTGAACGTCTCACCGGGCATGACCACCCTCTTGGTATTCAGATGCGACAAGCCACACGCAACTGACGTGCCGCTTCATCAACAGTCGAGGTGAGACGCGCCTTGAACCACGTACCCCACACCCAATGGGGTAGTGAGTTTCGAAGGCGTTTCTTGCGAATCGTCGGTTTCGGCCCAGAAGTGAGTGCCGGTGACGACTCAATCGAACGTCAGGTCGGTCGATTCCTCCATCGGTTCACCCCTTGCCCAGCAGAAGATCGACCACCCAACACCCGCGGACGTGCGGGCCGTCGCGCCCTCCGGTTCGCGCACATCCTACGTTATTCCCTTCCACACCGCACCGGGAGCCTTCATGTCCGAGCCGTTCAACGCGATTCAGGTGGTCATGATGCCGCGGGACACGAACCCGTTCGGCACCATCTTTGGGGGCGTGATCCTGTCGTACATCGACATGGCCGGCTCGATTGGGGCACGCCGCGAGGTGCTGCTCGCCGGCGGGAATTCGTCCGCCGCGTTCGTCACCGTCGCCATCAACCGCGTCGAGTTCAAACAGCCGGTGCTGGTCGGGGACGTGGTGCGGTTCGTGACCAACCTGGTGCGGCTGGGGCGCACGTCCGTCACCATGCACATCGACGTGATGGCCGAGCGCGACACGCAAACGATCCATGTGACCGACGCCGAGGTGGTGTACGTGGCCGTCGATCCGAAGGTGCCGGCGAATGATCGGAAGCCGGTGCCGGTGAAGCCGGAGTAGGTGTTCTGCTCGCTCCGCGAGCGGTCTTCGGAACCCGCTCGCGGAGCGAGCAGAACGCTACGCCGCCCAGAACCGGCCCAACTCCTGCCGCAGGAAGTGCCACACCCCGCGGGCGGCCAGCAGGCTCTTGCCGGCTTTCTCCCGCTTGCCGCACGCCCGCCGCACGCCCGCCTGGATCAGCTTGCTGGTCAGTTGAACGGGGGTGTCGAGCGTGACCAGCAACTTGTACGTGAACAGGGCCGCCCGGCTGACGCCCGCCTTGCGGAAGTAGCGGACGTACCCGACGGCCACGTTCGGGGCGGCGAACCCGATGTTCGCCCGGCTGCTCACCCGCCCGTGGTGAAGCACCTGCACGTGGCTGACGTACATCACTTCCGCGCGCCGCCCCACCTGGGCGGACAGGTCCAGGTCTTCCACCCCGAAGCGGTACGCCTCGTCCCACCGGCCGGCGGCCAGGAACGCCGCCCGCGGCAGGAACACCGCCGCCCCCATGAGCATCTCTACCGCCCGCACGCCGTTCGGGTCGAACGTGTCGCGGCGGTAGCGGTAGTACGCCTTGCGGAACAGGCCGGTCCAGCGGACCAGACTGATGCGGTGGAAGAGGGCCGCCAGCGTCGGCCGGCGGCGGTAGGAGATTTGGTCGTGCCCGTCGTTCCCCTTCAGCCGCGGGCCGATCATGCCCACCTGCGGGTGGGAGTCGGCGAAGGCGGTGAACTCGAGCAGGGTGAAGGGCGACACCTCGGCGTCGTTGTTCAGAAAGAACAAGTACTCGCCGCGGGCGAGGGCGGCGGCCTGATTACTCGCCCGGCTGAACCCGACGTTCTCCGAGTTCCGCAACAGCTTCACCTGGGGGAATTCGTCGGCCACCATGTCGGCGGCGGCGTCGGCCGAGGCGTTGTCCACCACCACCACCTCGAACGGCACCCCCTGGTCCTGGGCGTACAGCGAGTTCAAGCACTTGCGGAGCAGGTCGCGGCAGTTCCAGTTGGCAATACACACGGACACGACCGGCGCGAGCGTCGGCGGGTCGATCAGCCCGTTGGCGGGAGTGTCCGCGGTCGCCGGCCGACGGTGGGCGGCGGGTGCGTCCTGCATCAGGTCCATGCAATGGTCTCGTCCATGAGCCGCCCGGCCCCAGGGGCGCAGGGCGGACAGTGCCGCCAAGTATCTGCGCCGCCGCGCGGGTGTCAACGCCAAGTCACCCGGAGAACTCGACTAGCCACACCCGGCCGGTTCCGCCACAATCCGCACATGACCACCCCCCCGCCACCCGTCCGCCCTCGTCGCCGCTGGCTGCGGTGGGGGGTGCTCGGCGTCGTGGCGGCGGCCGTCGTGCTGGTGCTCCTTGAGGCGCGACGGGTGTACGGCGGGCTGAACGAGCACACCGTGATCCCCGGCCGCGTGTACCGGACGGCACAGCCGGCCGAACAAGATCTGCGCGAACTGACCGCCCGGCACGGCATCCGCACGGTGCTGAACCTCCGCGGGACGACGCCGACCGACGAGACGTATCAGGGGGAGTGCCGGGGCACGTTCGCCGCCGACGTGGCGCAAGAGGACGTGACCCTGTCGGCCCAGACGCTCCCCTTCCCGGCCGAACTGCGGCGGGTGATCGAGGTGCTCGACCGGAGCGAGTACCCGATTGTGGTTCACTGTAAGCAGGGGGCGGATCGCACCGGGCTGGTGTCGGCGATGGTGCTGCTGCTGTACACCGACGCCACGCCCGACGAAGCCCGCCGACAACTGTTGCCGCGGTACGGCCACTGGCCGGTCGCCCGCACGGTGAACATGGACCTGTTCTTCGACCTGTATGAGCAGAAGCTACGGGGCGAGGGGACTACGCACGCGCCGGAACGGTTCCGCCATTGGGCGGTCAACGAGTACTGCCCCGGCCCGGCGCGGTCGCACTTGAGTTGGGAGAAGGAGAAGGCGCCGCCGAATGAAGTGAAGCCGGGCACGCCGTTCACCGTGAGTGTGCGGTGCGAGAATCGATCCGACACCACGTGGCACCTGAAGCCCGGCCAGTTCGCCGGCATCCACGTCAGCTACGCGGTGTATGCGGACCGACCGCCGGCGGTGTGGGAGGGGCGGGCCGGGCTGCGAAATGAGACCGTGCGACCGGGGGCGAGCACCACGGTGCCGATCCCCGTCGGCGGTCTGAAGCCGGGGCGCTACCGGCTGGTGGCCGAACTGCACGACGCCACCGGCGCGAGTGTGCCGTTCCGCACGCAGTCGTTCACCAAGTTCGGCGACGACTCGCTGGTGGCGGAGTTCCAGGTGAAGTGACCGAATGGAATCGACACGAGGTGCGGCATGAGGCTGCTGTCTGTGGTCATCCCGGTGAAGGACGAGCGGGCTAACGTCCGCCCGCTCGTGCAGTGGCTCCGCGACGCGCTCACCCCGGTGTGCGACTGGGAGGCGGTGTTCGTGGACGACGGCAGCACCGACGGCACGCACGCCGAGTTGGCGGCCGTCGCGGCCGCCGACGACCGGGTGAAGGTGGTGCGGTTGCGGAAGAACTTCGGCCAGTCGGCCGCCCTGCAAGCCGGGTTCGACCACGCTGCCGGGGACGTGATCGCCACCATGGATGGCGACCTCCAGAACGACCCGGCCGACCTGCCGGCTATGGTCGCCAAACTGGACGACGGGTACGACGTGATC
Organism: Planctomycetia bacterium; assembly: GCA_031387445.1. Classification (GTDB taxonomy): domain Bacteria; phylum Planctomycetota; class Planctomycetia; order Gemmatales; family Gemmataceae; genus JALHQU01. The sequence continues at coordinate 2,058 of JANNDF010000016.1, read as the reverse complement.
CTCGGCGAGCGTGCCGGCCGACAGGACAAGTTTCTCCTCCGCAAGGTGCCCAGTTGGTGCGCCAACTGGCTCATCCGCAAGACGCTCAACGTGCCGTTCCGGGACTTCGGCTGCACCCTCCGGGTGATGCGGCGGGAGGTGGTCGAGGGGATGCAACTGTACGGTGAGATGCACCGCTTCATCACCGCGCTGGCGGTCCAGCAGGGGGCGGTCGTCGCCCAGGTGCCGGTGCGCCACCACGCCCGCACCGCCGGCGTGTCCAAGTACGGCATCGGCCGCACCGTGCGGGTGCTGCTCGACCTGCTCACCGTCAAGTTCCTGGCCAGTTACCACACCCGCCCCATGCACTTGTTCGGCGGGTGCGGGCTGGCCGCCATGCTGCTCGGGCTGGTGTCGTTCGCCGTCACCGCCGGCATGAAATGGACGAACGGGCAGTGGATGACCGGCAACCCGTTCCTGCTGTTCAGCGTGCTGCTGGAGATGCTCGGCGTCCAACTCCTCTCGCTCGGGCTGATCGGCGAGGGGATGACACGGGCCAACTTCGAGCGGCACGGGCGGCGGCCGTACCTGGTGCGGCAGACGGTCAACCTGTCAGCCCCGGCCGAACGCCCGGCCGAGTACCAGCGGGCGGCTTAGGAGCCGTCCACTGGCTACTCCGTGTTCTTGCCCCCGGTCCGCGGGTGGATGGTGTAGTTCCACTGCGGGCACGTCTTGTGGCGGGTGAGCCGGATGGCTTGGAACTCGGCCGCCGTCACCTTCCGCCCCGTCGGGTACTCCCCGGGCATTTGCCGGGCCGTCACCTTCAGGCCGGTGGAGGTGGTCGTCCGGCGGATCAGCCCGACCAGGAGGGCCATCGTGGCCAGGACGATCCCGGCCCACGTCGCCGTGATCTGGCTGAACAGCTTGTGCTCGACCGGGTTCCACTTGGACGTCCCGGGCGGGTAGTGGCACACGGTCACCGCCAGCCCGGTCTCGTCCGCCAACTGCTGGAGCCGGAACTTGAACCGCCGGGACGTGGCCCCGTTACTGCCCCCGCCGTCCGCCTCGATCAGCAGGGCGGAGGCGTCGCGGTACTGCCGCTTCCCCTTCGGCCGCCACCAGTCCCGGACGGCATCGACCGCCAGGTCGGCGGTGTTCCCCGACGTGCCGACGCACACGTGCCCGCGGTTGAGCTCCGGGTCGTACACCCCGTACGGGACGGCCTGGGCGACGGCGTCCGTCGGGACGTCGTGGGCGTTCACGTCCGCCGGCTGCCGACACCACCGGCGGCCCGGGTTCTTGAACACCCCGACCCGCTCCCGCTTCTTGGCGTCGATGCTGACCCGCGGGTTGCGGACCCCGACGAACGCTCGACGCTGGGACTGGATGTACCGGAACTGGGTGTCCCGGTCGGCGTGCCCCTTCCGGGTCAGCCGCTTGCGGTGCCCGCGGAGGCCGAGCCCGTTCGCCCGTAGGAGCCGGCCGAGGGTGGTCGGGCAGGCCCGCCGGTCCAGGGCCGCGGACAGCCCGCGGAGGCTGGTCCGCACCCACCGCTCGCCGGTGACCGGGCACCCGGCCGTCTCCGGCTCGACCAACTTCAACAGGTCGGCGGTGAGCGTGGGGTCTTTTTTGCGAGGGGCTGGCCGCCCCCGCCAGGGAGGCGGACGCGGTCGGCCGGGCGGTCCGTCAGGTCGGCGGCCAACTCATCCCGGCCACGGCGGATGGTCTCCGGGTGCAGACCGGTGATGGCGGCCACCTCGTTGAACCCACCGTAGCCGAGTCGCTGGGCCTCGGCGGCCGCGACCCACCGCCGCTGCTGCTCGTCGAGCCGGCTCAGGATCCGGTTCAACCGGCGGTGGTGGTCGGCGACGGGGCCGGTGCCGGCCTGGCAATCCGGGCACGGGCACTGGTGGACGGGGCGTTCCATGCCGAGAACTCCTGGGCGACTCGGACATGGTAGGCCAACCGATCAGAACGCGGAGTAGCGGGTGGACGGTTCCTTAGTCCTACAGCCGTAGTTGCTAGAATTGCCCTCGCAAGGAGTTGCGGCGAGGGCGAGTCATGTCAGGACGACCGACG
>JANNDF010001205.1:0-2115 GCA_031387445.1 Planctomycetia bacterium | reverse complement strand
CCCGACGCGCGAGCGAGGGGCCAGCCGCCGATGCGGAACAGCGGGAGGCTACGGGTGGCGTTGACCTCCCCGCCTCTCGGACAGGTGGTTGGCCCCTCGCTCGCGCGTCGGGCGAACAGGCGGTTCGCGGCGACGACACTTAACGTTCTCCCCCAACGCCCTTGGGGGGTGAGGTCCTACGACATGCGTGTTCTCGGCATCAGCCCGCTCGACAAAGACTCCACCGTCTCCTTCATGGAAGACGGGCGGGTGGTGTTCGCCTGTGGCGAGGAGCGGCTCAGCCGTGTGAAACTGCAGAGCGGGTTTCCCGAGCGTGCCTTGCGGATGGGTTTGGAACGCACCGGGTGGACGACTGACAGCATCGACACCGTCGCTTACGCCTTCTTCGATTGGGATGAAGAAGCTCGGCTGATCGCCGACGCGGTGGCCGAAGACGCCAAGCGGTTCGGCAAAGACGCCTCCGCCGCCAGTGCCGCCGCGTACAAGGCCGCACTCAAGTCCGGGTACAAGCTCGACCGCAGCGTGCGCATCCCCGGCCTGGACACCGACGCGGCCGAGTTCATGCCGAAGAAGGGCTGGCTGAAGAAGACCGTCAACGACTCCACGGCTGGCAACACCTGGGTGGACAACCAGGCCCACAAGATGCTGTTCAAGGCGTGGGCCGACAACGCCGTCGCCGAACACCGCAAGTGGTCGGAGGAGTTGACCGCCGGGCTTCAGCGGCACGGGCTGGCCGGCAAGTTGAAGCGGTTCAACCACCACGACACGCACGCCGCCAACGCCTTCTACGCCAGCGAGTACGACGCCGCCCTCGTGGTCACGTTCGACGGGTACGGCTCCGGCAACTGCGGCGGCATCTACGCCGCCGGCCCGGACGGCCTGAAGCCGCTCGTCAAGTTCCCGTTCCCCAACTCACTCGGCCTCTTCTACGAGCACGTGACGAGCGGGCTGGGGTTCAAGCCGAGCCGGCACGAGGGGAAGATCGTCGGCCTCGCGGCCTACGGCAACCCGAAGCACCTGGCCGACGTGCTACTCGCCCGCTTCGACACCGCCGACGGCGACCTCCGCATCCGCAACGGGCTGAACCACTTCTTCACCCGTGCCCTGGCCGAGAACTTCGCCAAACGCGACGTGGCCGCCGCCTACCAGTACGTGCTCGAAGAGGTCGCCCGCCGGGTGGTGAGCTTCTGGGTGCAGAAGACCGGGTTGACGAACATCGTGATGTCGGGCGGGGTGAACGCGAACGTCAAACTGAACCAGCGGATCCGCGAGATCCCCGGCGTGAAGGGCATCTTCATCTACCCGAACATGGGCGACGGCGGGTGCGGCACCGGGGCGGCGATGCTGGCCTTCGGGCACGGCAATGTGCAGCGCGGCCCGCTGGACAACGTGTACTATGGCCCGGACTACACCGACGCCGACATCAAGCGCGCGCTGGACGCCGCCGAGTTGCGGTACGAACGGTACGACGACGCCGAGGACAAGATCGGCGAACTGCTGGCGAACGACTGCATCGTCGGCCGGTTCAACGGGCGGATGGAGTACGGCCCGCGGTCGCTGGGCAACCGCAGCGTACTGTACCCGGCAAAGGATCCCGAAGTGAACCAGTGGCTGAACCAGCAGCTCGGCCGCACCGAGTTCATGCCATTCGCCCCGGCGGCGCTGATGGAAGCCGGCCCGCGACTGTTCAAGAACCTGTCGGGGTGCGAAAAAGCCGCCGAGTTCATGACCGTCACGTTCGACTGCACCGACGAGATGAAGCGCCTCTGCCCGGCAGCGGTCCACGTGGACGGCACCGCCCGCCCGCAGCTCGTCAGCGAGAAGACGAACAAGAGCTTCCACCGCATCATCAAAGCGTACGAAGCGCGGAGCGGCATCCCGTCGGTCATCAACACCAGCTTCAACATGCACGAGGAGCCGATCATCTGCTCGCCGGAGGACGCGGTGCGGGCGTTCCTGCTGGGCAACATCGACTACCTGGCCGCCGGGTCGTTCGTGGTGCCGCACCCGAAGCTGAGCGAGAACATGGAAGGCCGCACGAAGGAGAAGGCCGGCCGGGTGGCGGTCGGGGTGTGACAATCCGGCGAGCGGCGGCCGTGAGGCCACTGATTCTGT
>JANNDF010001195.1:0-13687 GCA_031387445.1 Planctomycetia bacterium | reverse complement strand
CCGCCGGCGTCAGCCGGCCGGGTGGGGATGCCGAAATCCGTCGTCACACCCAACAGCGAACAGCGAACGCACAGCTCACCTGTTGCACCCGGCGACCGGATTCGGTAACGTGCTTACACCCGCCTGCCCTACGCACTTTGTCACTCATGCCCAACTGCCACGCCGGCCCTGCCGCTCGCCTCGCCTTCGCCGTTCTGGTCGGGATGCTCGTGCACCCGGCGGTGCAGGCGGCCGACCCGTTCGCCGACCAGGTGAAGCCGTTCATCGCCACCTACTGCGTGGAGTGCCACAACGCGAAGAAGAAGAAGGGCGACCTCGACCTCGCTCGGTTCGACACCGCCGCCAAACTGCTCGACGACTTCCGCCAGTGGGAACACGTCATCACGTTTCTGAAGAAGGAGGAGATGCCGCCGAAGGACTCGAAACAGCCGGCCGCGACCGAGCGGGCGGAGATGATCGCGACCATCCAAAAGGTGCTGCTGACCGAGGCGAAGAAGTTGGCCGGCGATCCGGGGGTGGTGCCGCCGCGGCGACTGACCAACGCCGAGTTCGACAACACGGTGAGCGACCTGACCGGCGTGCCGATCTCCCCCGCGAAGGCGTTCCCGGTCGATCCGGCGTCGGGCGAGGGGTTCCGCAACACCGGCGAAGCGCTCGCCATGTCGCCCAGCCTGTTCAAGAAGTATTTCTCCGCCGCCGAGTTCGTCGCCGACCACGCCCTGCTGACCACCGAGGGGCTGCGGTTCGCCCCGCACCCGGCCGTCGCCTTCGCCGACCGGCAGAAGTTCTACGAGCAGCAGATCATCAGCTTCTACACGGCCCACGCGGTTGACTTGTCGAAGTACCTCGGCGAACTCTGGGCGTACAAGCACCGCCCGGCGGCGCGGAAGGACATCGGCCTCGAAGCGTGGGCGACCGGCCGCAAACTCAGCCCGAAGTACGCCCGGCACCTGTGGGACGCGCTCGAAGGCACCGACGCGGACGAGTTCTTCCTGCGGTGGCTGCGGCAGCGGTGGGCGAAGTTGCCGGCCCCCAAGAACCCGCTTGAAGTGAACCCGAACGAAGTGCAAGCGGCGGTGAAGTCGCTCGCCGCCGACGCGGTGAAGCTCGGCAAAGACCTGACGCCGAAGGAGACGCCCGCAATCGTGGCGGACGCCGGCAATGGCCCGGTGGATCACCTCGCCCGCCGTCGCCAGACGGCCGCCACGCGGGACACCTTCGACGCCGCGGCGGTGGCCAGCCACAAGGCGACCGTCGAGTACAAGAACGTCACGCATCAGACCACGCTCAACATCGTGATCGCCCTGTCCGGCATCGCCGACACGAAGGCGGAAGGTGCGGTGGTGGTCAAAGGCGGGTTCACCACCAACGCGGCCATCGACGACAAGAAGAAGAAGTGGACGCTCCGCGAGGTGCTGGCCGAACACGCCCCGGAGGTGTTCGCCAAGCTCAAGTTCGGCGCCGACGACTCGTTCGTGCTGAAGGCTCCGGCCACGCTGGAAATCGAGGTGCCGGCGAAGGCGTTCGCGGTGAAGCCGAAGGGGAGCGTGACGTTCACTGCCGAGGTCAGTCCCGCCCCGACCAGCCCGGCGGCGGTGAGCGTGCGAGTCGGCGACCGGATGCCCGACGTCACTCCGCTGCCCGGCCGCCCGCTCATCGACCCGAAGCACCCGCTGGCCGACAAGTTCAACGCTTCCGGTGTCGCGTTCTGCCGCCTGTTCCCCAGCCGCTTCTACTCCGTGGACGACACCCGCGGGCTGTCCGCCGGGTTCCACCTGATCGAAGGCTTCTTCCGCGACGATCAGCCGCTGTGCAAGTGGGTGCTGTCCGACGCCGAGAACGCCGAACTCGACCGCCTGTGGTGGGAGCTGTACTTCGTCACCGGCATCTGGGAAAAGATGCTCCGCGGGTTCGTCTTCTTCGAGCGGTCGGAGCGAAATTTCCTGAAACACAAGGACTTCGACGAGTTCAAGGAGGAAGACCCGGAGTTGGTGACGGACGCGACGCTGGCGAAGTTTCAGGAAGTGTACCTGAAACGGTCGAACGTGAAGACCACCGGCGAGGAGTTGGCGAAGCACCCGGTCAGCGTGTTCTTCACCGAGGTGCGAACCGGGTTGAAGGATCACGCGGCGGCGCTGAAGAAGACCGAGCCGCAGTACCTGAAAGACCTGCTGGCGTTCGCCGAACGTGCCTACCGCCGCCCGCTGACTGATTCCGAAAAGAAGAAGCTCGAGACCAGCTACGCCGAGATCTGCCGCGACCCGGACCACGGCACCGAGGCGGCGGTGCGGGCCACCGTCACCCGCATCCTGGTGTCGCCGCACTTCGCCATGCGGTTCGACGCCACCCCCGCCGGTGACAGTGTGCTGTCACTGCCCGACGTGGCGCTCGCATCGCGTTTGAGCTACTTCCTCTGGGCCGGCCCGCCGGACGCCGAACTGTTGGAGTTGGCGAAGGCCGGCAAACTGCACGACGAGAAGGTGCTGCGGTCACAGGAGTCGCGGATGCTCAAGGACCCGAAGGTGAGCCGGTTCGCGCTGGAGTTCTTCGGCCAGTGGCTCGGCCACCGCGACTTCCTCACGCAAGAGGCGGTGAACCGGCAGGCGTACCCGGCGTTCGACGACCAACTGAAACAGGCGATGTTCGAGGAGCCGACCCGCCTGCTCGCCCACCTGATCCAGACCGACAAGCCGATCACCGAGTTCCTGAGCGGCGACGGCACGGTGGTGAACAAGAAGCTCTCCGCCCACTACGGGCTGCCGTTCGACGGCCCGGCCGACGAGTGGCGGTATGTGAGCGGCCTGCGCGAGAAGGGCCGCGGCGGGGTGATGGGCATGGCCGTGTTCCTGACGAAGAACTCCCAGCCGCAGCGGACCAGCCCGGTGAAGCGCGGGTTCTGGGTCGTCCACAAACTGCTCGGCGAACACATCCCGCCGCCCCCGCCGGACGTCGCCGTGTTGCCCGCGAAGGAGACCGACACCAACGGCAAGACCATTCGCCAGTTGCTCAAGCTGCACGTCGAGGACGCCAAGTGTGCGAGCTGCCATCAGCGGTTCGACCCGGTCGGGCTGGCGATGGAAGGGTTCGACCCCATTGGCAAAGCCCGCACCAAGGATTCGGGCGGACGGGCGGTCGATAACGCCGTCGCGCTGCCGGACGGCACCACCGCCCGCGGGGTGCCCGAGTTCGCCACCTACCTCGCCAAACACCGACAGTCCGAATTCACCCGCACCCTCTGCCAGAAGTTCCTCGGCTACGCCCTCGGCCGCTCGCTCCAGCTTTCGGACCAGCCGTTGCTGGAGAAGATGCAGACCGAGTTGGAGAAGAACGACAACAAGCTGTCGGTGCTGTTCGACCTCGTGGCGACCAGCCCACAGTTCCGCACCCAGCGGTGCGCCGACTTCACCCCCGCCAAGTACACTGCTCCCCCGCCCGGAGACCGCAAGTGAACCCGACCGCCCCCATCTCACGCCGCCTGCTACTCAAGGGCCTCGGGGCCACCGTCGCCCTGCCGTGGCTGGAGTCGCTGGCCGTGGCCGCACCGGCGGTCGCCAAGACGCCGCCCAAGCGGTTCGCTTGCATGTTCATCGGCGACGGCATCTCGCCGCCCAGTTGGTGGGCGAAGGGCGAGGGCGCGAAGATGGAACTCGGGCCGAGCCTGGAAGCGCTCGCCCCGTTCCGCGAGAAGATCAACGTTATCGACGGCCTGTTCAACCGCGAGGGGGACGGCGGGCACGCCCGCTGCACCGGCAACATCCTGAGCGGGGCGGCGCTGCAACGCGGCCGCACCATCAAGGGCGGGGTGAGCATGGACCAACTGCTCGCCAAGAAGTACGAGGACGAGACGGCCGTGCCGAGCCTGGTGCTCGGGTGCGAGCAGCCGGTGAGCGGGTTCCACGAGAGCCAGTACTCGATGGTGTACGCCTCGCACATCTCGTGGCGGAACGGCGACTCGCCCGTGCCCATCGAGTTGTACCCGTCGCAGGCGTTCGACAGCCTGTTCGGCGGAAAGGTGGGCAAGCTCCAGGGGAGCATCCTCGACGCCGTGCTGGAACAGGCGAACGACGTGAGCCGCAAGGCGAGCGGCGGGGACAAGCAGAAGCTGGACGAGTACCTGAGCAGCGTCCGTGAGACGGAAGAGCGGGTGAAGCGGCTGAACAAGCTGGCGAAGGAAGACGCCCCCGTGGTGCCGAAGGGCCAGCGACCGCCCGCCGGTCAGCCGAAGGACTTCCGCGAGTACGCCAAGCTGATGTGCGACATCATCGCGCTCGCGTTCCAGTCCGACCGCACGCGGGTGGCCACCCTGCTCATGTCCCGCGACCTGTCCGGCATGGTCTACCCGTTCCTGAACGTCCGCGACGACCACCACAGCTACTCGCACGACAACGAGGGGAAGGAGTACAAGGCCATCGTGAAGTGCCACGTCGAGCAGTACGCCTACCTCGTCGAGAAGCTGTCCAAGATGCCGGAGGGCGACGGCACGGTGCTGGACAACTCGTGCCTCATGTTCGTGTCGGAACACTGGAACGCGCACAACGGCACCCGCGTGCCGCTGGTGCTGGCCGGCGGGCTGGGCGGGGCGCTCAAGACCGGCCGCGTACTCGACTACCTGAAGGCCGGCAACGACAAGCGGAAGCTCTGCTCGCTCTACCTGTCGCTGCTCGACCGCATGGGCACGGAGCTGAAAGAGTTCGGCGACTCGAAGGAGCGGCTGGCGGGCATCTGATTGGGTCCGATAGCGGGCGGAGGCGTTCCGCCGAATGTGGCCGTAGGTCCGGCTCTGTCGGACACGACCGATGTGCGACACAATCGGACATCGGTCGTCTCGCCAGCTATGATCGGCGGACGGCGGCCAGTTCCGGTTCGACGACATCAACCCAGCAGCCGGGGCAGATGCCGTGGGTGAACTTGGCGGACGAGTGGGCGGTGATGTACGTCTCCACCCGGTGCCAGTAGTTGTGGTCGTCCCGCACCGCCTTGCAGTAGCAACAGATGGGGAGCAGCCCGCTCAGCTCCTTCACCTGCCCGAGGGCCTCCTCCAACTGCTCGATCCGCTCGGCCAGCCCTTGCTGGAGTGCCAGCACCCGCTCCCCCACCCGCACGCGGGACCGCAGCTCGTTCCGGTCGAACGGCTTGGTCACGTAGTCGTCCGCCCCGCTGTCCAGCCCGGCCACCACGTCGTCGGTGTCGCCGCGGGCGGTGAGCAGGATGAGGTAGGTGGGGATGGGGCGGGCGAGCGCCCGCACCCGCCGGCACACCTCCGGCCCCTCCAGGCCGGGCATCATCCAATCCAGGACGGCCAGCCGCGGGGCGGCGTCGTCTTGCAGCGCTTCCCACGCTTCCGCCCCGGTGCGGGTGACCACCACCTCGTGCCCCCACCCGCGGAGGGTCCGCTCCAGCACCCTACACGACACCGGGTCGTCCTCGGCGATGAGCACGCGGGCCGGCGGCACCCGCCGGTGCGGGTTGCGGACGGTTCCGGAGATGCCGCCGCTGGCGGCGTGGCTGCGGGTCGGGGGCGGGGTGGCATCCTCCCCGGCGGCGGGGGGCAACGGCTCAGTCATGCTCGTGGTCTCGGAGGGCGAGCGGGTGCCGGGTCACTCGGCGGGGGCGATGGCGGCGGCGTGCGGGTCCTCCCGCCGCTTCACCAGCTTCACCCGGTTGCCGGTCGCGTTGTACGTCACCTCGTCCATGAACGTCCGCATGAACAGCATGCCTCGGCCGCTCGGCTTCTCCAGGTTGGCCGGGTCGGTGGGGTCGGGCAAGCCGGTCAAGTCGAACCCCGGGCCCTCGTCCTCGATCACGAACGTCGCCGCCGCTTGCCGCAGTTCGGCCGTCACGCTCACCCGCCGGTCGCGGTACGGCTCTTGTTGCCGCCGCTCGGCGGCGGCCTTCTCGAACGCCCCGTTGCCGAGCAGTTTGAGGTCCGAACTGACCCCCAAGTTGCCGTGGTAGACGGCGTTCAGCAAGGCCTCTTCCAGGGCAATCCCGCACCGGGTGGCGGCCGTCGGGTCACAAAGGCCGAACGCCGCCATCTCCTCGCGGAACATCTGCACCAGCGGGCTGACCAGTGCCGGGTCGCTCTCCAAAGAGAATCGGGACACGCGGTCGCTCAGGGCGGCCAGCACCCGCCCGCGGCGGTCGTCCGTCTGAGAGACGGCCAGCACCTGTTCGAGGGCCGGGATGAGGTCGGTGGCCAGCTTCCGCTTCGGCACATAGCTGGCGGCTCCGGCCTTCAGTGCGGCGATGGCGATCTCCTCGCTCCCCTGGCCGGTCATGAGGATGACGGGCACCCGTGGGAACTGCTCCCGCACACGCTCCACCAGGGCCAGCCCGTTCACGCCGGGCATCTGGAGGTCGGTGAGGACGGCGGACGGGGGCGCGAGGGCGATGAGGGCCAGCGCCTCCGCCCCGTCGCCCGCCTGCTCCACCCGCCACCCGCCGTGCTTCTCCAACAAGCGGCGGGCGACCAGCCGGTCGACGGCCGAGTCGTCCACCACCAGAATGGTCGTCGTCGGCTCCGTCATGGTCGGTCTCCTGGCCGCGATCAGGCGGCGGTGTCTAGGGCGAGGGCGGCCGTCAGCCGGGCCACCTCGCCGGTGAGTAACTCCAGTGCTTCGCCCGCGGCCGACAGGTCGCCGCTCGCGCCGATCCGCTCCACTTCTTCGGCCGCCGCCGCCGTCGGCCCGCCGCCGACGTACCCGGCCGCCCCCTTCAGCCCGTGCGCCGCCCGCCGCACCGTCGCCGCGTCGTTCGTCGCCACCGCCCGGTTCAACTCGTCGATCAGCTTCGGGGCGTCCCCGCGGAACACGGCGGCCACCTCCGCGAACAGTTCCTCGTCCCCGCCCAGCCGCTCGACGGCGGCGGCACGGTCGAGCGGTGGCAGTTGACCCCGCGGCGGCGGGGTGGGGGCGGTCGCGGAAATCGGTTCGGCCGGGACGACCGCGATTCCGGCCGCCCACGCCAGCACGCGGAGGAGTTCGCCCCGCTGCACCGGCTTGCTCACATACTCGTCCATGCCGGCCTTCAGGCACCGCTCGCGGTCCCCCTTCATGGCGTGGGCGGTCATGGCCACGACCGGCGTGCGGCGACCCATCACGGCGTCCCGCTGGCGGATGGCGGCGGTCGCCTCGAACCCATCCATCTCCGGCATCTGCACGTCCATGAGCACCACGTCGAACGCCCCGGCGTCGAACGCCGCCACCGCCTGCCGGCCGTCGCCGGCCAGTGTCACCGCGTGCCCGCCCTTCGCCAGCAGCCCGGTGATCACCCGCTGGTTCACCGCGTTGTCTTCGGCCACCAGAATCCGGAGCGGGCGCACCTTCGAATCGGCGGTGGCCGCCGGCGTGGTGGCGACCGTCGGCGCGGCCTTCGCCCCCCCGCCAGGACTGGCGAACGCGGCGGCAATGGCCCGGTTCAGCTCGGTCGGCTTGACCGGCTTGACCAGGAAGCCCACCCCCAGCGCGCGGCAGCGGGCGGCGTCCCCCTGGCGGTCGGCCGAGGTGAGCATGACGACGCCGGTCCCGGCCAGGGCGGGGTCCTGGCGGATGCGCTCGGCCACCTGATACCCGTCCATCTCCGGCATCATGCCGTCGAGCAGCACCAGCGGGAACGGGGTGCCGCGGGCTGCGGCCCACCGCAACTCGTCGAGCGCTTCCGGCCCACTGGCCACGGAGGTCGGCCGACCGCCCCAGTGCCGTACCAACTCGGCCAGCACTCGCCGGTTGGTGGCGTTGTCGTCCACGATCAGCACCTCCCGCCCGGTGAGTTCGGCCGGCACCTCCACCCGCCGCTCGAACGACCCGCGGACCGGTTCCAGCCGCACCTCGAAGAAGAACGTGCTCCCCTGGCCCGGCTCGCTCTCCGCCCACACCCGCCCGCCCATCAACTCCACCAGCCGCTGGCAGATGGTCAGCCCCAGCCCTGTGCCGCCGTACTTGCGGGTGGTGCTGCCGTCCGCCTGGGTGAACGGCTCGAACACCGCTCGCAGTTTGTCCGCCGGGATGCCGATGCCGGTGTCGGCCACGGCCAGCCGAAGGCGGACGACGGACGGCGGGTCGGCCGGGTCAGTCACCCGCTCGCACCGCACCACCACCTCACCGCGGTCGGTGAACTTGATGGCGTTGCCCACCAGGTTGGTGAGCACCTGCCGCAGGCGATGGGCGTCGCCCGTCAGTAAGTCAGGCACGTTCAGCCGGGTGTCGTACGCCAACTCCAACCCCTTGCCGTGGGCGCGGGCGGCCAGCGCCTTCAGGGTGTCGCCCACCACGTCCCGCAGGGAGAACGGCACCGGGTCGAGGTCGAGCTTGCCGGCCTCGATCTTGGAGAAGTCGAGGATGTCGTTGATGACCGTGAGCAGGGCGTCGGCGGACGACTTCACCAGCCCGACCGACTCCCGCTGGTCGGCCGACAGGGGGGTCTCCAGCAGCAGGTCGGTCATACCCAGCACCCCGTTCATGGGGGTGCGGATCTCGTGGCTCATGTTCGCCAGGAACTCGCTCTTCGCCCGACTGGCCGCCTCGGCCGCGGCGGTCGCCCGCACGAGCGCCTCCTCCCCTTGCTTGCGGGCGGTGATGTCCTGCACCTGTGCGACGAAATGGACTGGCTGCCCGCCCGTGTCCCGCACCAGCGACACGCCGAGCAGCGCCCACACCGCCCGCCCATCCTTGTGCAGGTATCGCTTCTCCATCTGGTACGAACTGACCTCCCCGGCCAGGGTCCGCCCCGCCTGGGCGAGGTCGGCGGCCAAGTCGTCCGGGTGGGTGATGTCCTGGAAGGTGCGGGCGAGCAGATCGGGTTCGGGGTAGCCGACGATCTCGCACAGGGCACCGTTCACCCGCAGGAACCGGCCGTCCGGGGCGACCAGGGCCATACCGTTGGGGGCATCGTCGAACGCCCGGCGGAACTGCTCCTGTGTCTGCCACAGCTCGGCCGTCCGCTCCTCAATCCGCTTTTCGACGCCGGCGTGCGCCGCCTCCAGCGCCGCCTCCCGCTCGGCCGCCCGCACCAGGTCCCGTTCCCCCCACCAGCAGGCGAGTACCAGGAACAGGTCGATGAACACCACCCACCCGGCGTGCTCGGCCCACAACCAGCCGGCCCCGGATGGCGTACCGTACATCGACACCGGCCACGCCAGCCCGCGGACGACGTGGTCGAGCGCCGTCACCCCGCTGGCCACCACCAGCACCCGCCAGTCGCGGTAGAAGGCCAGGAACGCGAGCGACCCGAACACGTGGAAGTGCGTCTCGATCCGCCCGCCCGTCAGGTGGATGAGCAGCCCGGTGGACAGCATCTGGGCGGCGGCGATCACGTACCGGGTGTTCGCCCGCCCCGGCCGCCAGAGGGCGAGGGCCACGGGCAGGGCGACCACCAGCCCGCCGAGCAGCACCGCCACCCACACGTGCGGATGGGTGCGGTTGGCGGACCCGGCCCACGCGAGTGGCGTCACCCACACCGCCAGCACGACCATCACCACCCACTGGAACAGCAGCAGGCCGGCGAACATGAGGTCGGTTCGCCGGTGGATCACACGCCGGTAGCCGTAAGCCAGTTCCCGCACCCGCGCTCTGGTGTCCGAGGCGGTCTCGCCGTTTCTGCTCATGCCCGCACTCCCTTCGGTTGCGTTCGGTCACTCGCCCGGCGCGCGGAGCGGGCAGCCGTACACGGGGGCGGCTGCCGCCGCAGTTTCGCCACGCACCCACCCCAGCACTGCTTTCCGCCCGGCGCTCTCGCCGTCCCGCCCGCGGCCGGCGGTCAGCCCGCCGCGGAACACGCCTCGCCCGGTCGGGTCGGTCACCACCACCTGCCCCGACGTTTCCGCCCCGACGGATCGCGCCTCCACCCCATCCCGGTCGCACGCCACCGCCGCCCCCGGCAGTCGCTCCGCCTCAGTCCACAACTCCCCGCACTCCCACCCGTCGGGCGTGTTCGGCGGGCGGACCACCACCACCCGGATGGAGAGTTGCGGGAGTTCGTCGGCGAGCGCCGCCAGTTGCCGCACGGTCGCCCGTGAGCACGGGCAGTGGGGGTGGACGAACGCCGTCAGTCGCCAGCCGGAGTGCGGTTCTGCCGCCGCCGCCTCGCCCGCGGGTCCGGGGGTGGCGTCGTACCTCTCCCAGAGGGCCACGGCGGCAAAGACGCCCGCCAGCCACACCATTCCCACGGCCCAGAATGTGATGTCACGGCTCACGGCTCGGCCAGGAACTGAGAAGAGAACCGGCGGGAATCCGCCCGGATCGGAACTCCAAACCGTAGTTCACGCCCGCACCCAACCGCCGTCACGCGGGGGAGAAATTCCGCCGCCGCGACGGCGATTTCGGACGACTACCGACCGTGAGATGAAAGTTGAGGGCGGGGCGGTTCCGCCAGGGCCGCACTTTGGCGGGGGAGCAATTCTTCCCGGATCGCACCGATGTTGACAGCGCGAGAAGAATCCGTCCGCGCCGATGCCCGCCGGGTGGCCGGCGGCCATTCGATGTCACCCGCGCGGAGTGAAGCCCCATGCCAGTCGCGGTCTTATGCGTGGACGACCAGCCTGAAATTCCGACCGCGTACCGCGCCTTCCTCGGCCCGACGTTCCATGTGACGGCCGCCGGCGGGGGCGAGGAGGCACTGGCCATCCTGGCCGAGCGGGGGCCGTTCGCGGTCGTGGTGGCCGACCTGCACATGCCGGGCATGGACGGCATCCGCCTGCTCGCCGCCGTCCGCGACCGCTACCCGGACACGGTGCGGGTGTTGGCCACCGGCCAGCCCGATCTGAATAACGCGATGCAGGCGGTGAACGACGGGCACGTGTTCCAGTTCCTCACCAAGCCGATCTCGCCGGCCGCCCTCACCGCCGCCATCACCGCCGCCGCCGACCAGTACCAGTTGATCCTGTCCGACCGCCGGCGGTTTGCCGCCGAGTTGGAGGCGAGCGAGGAGCGGTACCGCCGGCTGTTCGACGCTAACCCGCACCCGATGTGGGTCTTTTCCCCGGACGACTTCCACTTCCTGGCGATGAACGACGCCACCGTCATGCACTACGGGTTCACCCGCGACCAGTTCGAGCGGATGACCATCGCCGACCTCGAACCGGCGGCGACAGACCTCGCGTGCGACCCGGCCGGCGTGGCCCCCGTCACCGGCCGAAAGGGGCAGTTGCGGAACCACCGGCTGGCGACCGGGGACGTGCGGCAGATGGACCTGGCCGCCCACCTGATCGAGTTCGACGGCCGGCACGCCGTCCTCGTGCTGGCCATCGACGTGACCGACCAGAAGGTGCTGGAGGAGCAACTCAAGCAGGCCCAAAAGCTGGAATCCATCGGCCAACTGGCGGCCGGAATCGCGCACGAGATCAACACCCCCATCCAGTACATCGGGGACAACACCGCCTTCCTCGGCGACGCCCTCCGTGACCTGAGCGGGGTGTTGGCGGCCTACCGCTCCGCCACCGACCCGGCGGCGGCGGTGCGGGCGGGGGAGGCGGCAGCCCAGGCGGTGGACCTGGAGTACCTGCTGGAGGAGACCCCGCGAGCGCTGGGACAGACGCTCGACGGGGTGAAACAGGTGGCCCGGATCGTGAAGGCGATGAAGGAGTTCGCCCACCCCGGCACGGCTGAGAAGTCGGCGGTCGATCTGAACAAGGCGCTGGGGACGGTCATCACCGTCGCCCGGAGCGAGTGGAAGTATGTGGCCGAGGTGGTGACCGTGTTCGACCCGGACCTGCCACCCGTGCCGGGGCTGCCGGGCGAGCTGAACCAGGTGTTCCTCAACCTGCTGGTGAACGCCGCCCACGCGATGAACGCCGCCGGCGGCGGGGCGGACGGGAAGAAGGGGGTGATTACCATCACCACCCGCAAGATGGGGAACATGGTCGAGGTGTTGGTGGCGGACGAAGGGGGCGGTATCCCGGAGGGCATCCGCGGGCGGATCTTCGACCCGTTCTTCACCACCAAGCCGGTCGGCCAGGGAACCGGGCAAGGGCTGGCCATCGCCCACGCGGTGGTGGTGAAGAGACACGACGGGTCGATCACGTTCGACAGTAAAGTGGGGGTCGGCACCACCTTCGCCGTCCGCCTGCCCGTCGACGGCGGGCGGCTCACCCAGTCGGAACGGATCCCGGCGGCGAGCATGATCCGGCCGCTGCCGCGAAGCGAGGTGACGGCGTGACCCTCCAGATCCTCTTCGTGGACGACGAGCCGAACGTGCTGGACGGGCTACGGCGGACGCTCCGCGGGTTCCGTGGCGAGTGGGACATGCGGTTCGCGGCGGGCGGCCCGGCGGCGCTCGACGCCCTCGACCAACTCGCGGCCGACGTGGTGGTGTCGGACATGCGGATGCCGGGCATGGAGGGGGACGTGCTGCTGGCCGAGGTGCGGCGGCGGCACCCGCGGGCGGTCCGCATCTTGCTCACCGGAGACTGCACCCGCGAGGCCCTCCTCCGGGTGTCCGCGCTCGCCCACCGGGTGCTCACCAAGCCGTGCGCCCCGGACGAGTTGAAGGCGGCCGTCCACCAGGCGGCGGCTCTACAAGGGGTGCTGCTGGGGCCGGACCTGACGGCGGCGGTCGGCCGGCTGGTGAGCGTACCCAGCAAGCCGGAGTTGTACACCCGCCTGCTCGCCGTCCTCGACGACCCGGACTCGTCCCTGGCCGACGTGGGCGGGGTGTGCGCGCAAGACGTGGGGGTGACGGCCAAGCTCATCCAGGTGGCGAACTCGATCGCATTCGCCAACAGCGGGGCGGCCACCTCCGCCGCCGACGCTGTGCGGCGGATCGGGGCGGAGATGACCAAGGCGCTGGTGCTGGCCGACGGGGTGCTCACCAAGTTCGACCCGCGGGCCATCCTGCCGTTCACCATCGACGAGGTGTGGCCGCACAGCCAGGCGGTCGGGGAGTTGACCGCGCGCATCACGCGGGCCGAAGCTCCGGCGGCGGACTGGAGGGCCGTCGCCCCGGTCGCGGGGATGCTGCACGACATCGGCCGGCTGGTGTTCGCTGTCACCCAACCGGAACGGTATGTGACCGCGCTGCGGCTCGTCCAGACGGACGGGCGGACGGTGACGGACGCGGAGCGGGTGGTGTTCGGCGTCTCTCACGCCGAGGTGGGGGCGTACCTGCTCGGCCTGTGGGGGCTGCCGATAGCTGTGGTCGAAGCCGTGGCCTGGCACCACACCCCGACCCCTGCGGCGTGCCCGGTGGACCGATTCTCGCTCGCCACCGCCCTGCACGCGGCCGAGGCCATCCTGGCCCCCGACGAGGGAGGGCCGGCAGACGCGGATCACCTGACGCGGGCGGGCAAGGCCGACCGGCTGGCCGGGTGGATCGAACTGGCCCGTGACCTACTCCCGGCGGAGGCCGCAGCATGACCGAACGCATTCTGTTCGTGGACGACGAGCCGAACGTGCTGGCCGGGCTGGAGCGACAACTGCGGCGGCGGTACGCCGTCACCACCGCCGTCGGCGGGGAGGCGGGGCTGGCCGCCATCGCCGACGCCGCCGAACCGTTCTCGGTGGTGGTCTCGGACATGCGGATGCCGGGGATGAGCGGTGCCCAGTTCCTGGCCGAGGTGCGGCGGCGGCAGCCGGAGTCGGTCCGCCTGCTGCTCACCGGGCAATCGGACATCCAGAGCGCCATCGACGCGGTGAACCAGGGCGGGCTGTTCCGCTTCCTGACCAAGCCGTGCGAGACCGACACCCTGACCGCCGCC
>JANNDF010001184.1:0-1857 GCA_031387445.1 Planctomycetia bacterium | reverse complement strand
CCGTTGCCGCCAGCCCGAACGCCGCCACACCCCCCCACAGTAACCGTTGCATCTGTGATGCCCTCGGAGGTATTTGTGTTGGTACTACCCGCGGGGGGGGGGGCGGTTTTCGTGATGTAGCCGCGAGCCGGAGGCGAGCGCGTCGGAAGAACCCAGGGCGTTGCCCTGGGCAGAGGGAGTACGGCCTTTCGGGCCTCTCGGAGATCATCTCCCCGAATCCGAACCGACTGAGGGCCAAAGGCCCGAACTTCCTCAGCCCAGGGCAACGCCCTGGGGTGATGTCATCCCGACGCGCTCGCCTCCGGCTCGCGGCTACTTCACGAAACCCGCCCCGCCCCCCGCGGGTAGTACCATCACAATTCCCTCCGAGGGCATCACTGATGCAACGGTTCCTGTGGGCGGTTCTGGCGGCGTTCGGGCTGGCGGCAACGGTGAGCGCCGCCCCGCCCAAGCCGGCGGTGGAAGTGCGGCTGGTCGGGGCGACCGATTTGGCCCCGGTGATCGAGTACACCGGCGGGCTGTTCGGCCAGGGCGAGACGGCCAAGCAGTTCGGCGAGATCCTGAAGGCGTTCGCCGAGAACGAGAAGGGCTTCGAAGGCCTCGACCTGAAGCGGCCCATCGGCTTCTACGCCATGCTCGCCGACAAGGTGGAGGACAGCACCATCGTCCTCATGATCCCGGTCGCCGACGCCGAGTCGGTGGTCGGCCTGATGACCGGCAAGCTGAGCCTCGACCCGAAGGAGGACAAGAAGACCGGCGTGTACAGCGTGGACGTTCCGAACTTCCCGGCCACGGTGTACTTCCGCTTCAACGACGGGTACATGTACGCCACGCTGCGGTCGGCCGACGGCGTGGCGAAGGACAAGCTGCTCGCCCCGAAGACCTTCTTCGCCGACAAGATGACTGGCCTGCTGACCGCGACGGTCCACTTCGACCGCATCCCGGCCGACCTGCGGAAGGCGATCTACGGGCAACTCGAACTGCAACTGAAAGAGGGGGCGGACAAGGCCGCCGACCCGACCCAGAAGCGGATCAACGAGTTCCTCGTGGACGCCGGCGTGGACGCCGTGAAGACGCTGCTCACCGAGGGCGACACGCTGACCGCCGCACTCGACGTGGAGCCGAAGTCGGACGACATCAAACTGACGCTGAACGTCACCCCGAAGAGCGGCACCACCCTGGCGAAGACGCTCGCCTCGTTCGCGGATCGGGATACGGTGGCGGCGCTGGTGTCGGCGGCGAAGAACCCGGTGCTCGCGCTCGGCGTGAACTTCACCCTGCCGCCGGAGACGAAGAAGAAGTTCGCCACCCTGTTCGAGGGCCTTGCGAAAGACATGGTGGACAACGCCAAGGAGAGCGACAAGGAAGGGGTGAAGCTGGTGACCGATTCGCTGCTGCCGACGCTGACGAGCGGCGACCTGCAACTCGGGCTGGCACTGACCGACGGCGGCAAGGGCAAGGTCGGGCTGACGGCGGCCGTGAAAACGGTGGACGGGAAGGAGATCGAGAAGACGGCCAAGCTGCTCGCCCAGTTCGTGCCGAAGGAGTTCGGCGAGGTGGCCACGGACGTGGACACCGCCGGCAAGGGGAGCGTCCACAAGCTGACGTTCGCCAAGCCCGACGGCGTGCCGTTCTCGTCCGACACCATGTGGGTGCTGACCGGCGACGACCTGTTGGCCGTTCACACCGGTGCGAAGGCCGACGGGGTGAAGGCGATCGGGACGGCGAAGCCGGCGAAGGCCCCGATGCTGAGCTTCGAGATGTCGTGGGTGCGGTTCGCCCGGCTGACCAACTCGGCCGAGGCGGACACCATCAAGAACGTGGTGAACAGCGTGTTCGAGGACACCAAGACCGACG
>JANNDF010001159.1:0-3048 GCA_031387445.1 Planctomycetia bacterium | reverse complement strand
ACCGGCGGCTCACGCCGCTCGGCTCGCCCGCGGCCCTCATTCGGCGTTCAAGTCCTTCGTCAACTCCGTCAGTTCCTTCACCGCCTTCTCCCGCACCCGCGTCAGCTCCTTCACCTTCGCCCGGCGGGCTTCGATCTCCGTCTCCTGCTCGTCGAACTTCTTCACGTACCGCTTGTACGCCTCGCTCTCCTTCGGCACCGCCGCCAGGTTCGCCCGCAGCCGGTTCTGCTCCTCCACGATCTCCTTCACCCCCGCCTCCTCCTGCATCACGGCCATCACCGCCGCATCCCGCACCTCCTCGATGGCCCGCACTTTGCCGAGCGCCGCTTTCACGGCCGGCGGGGTGAAGGCGTCCGTCATCGCCCTGTCCAGTGACTCCACCTTCAGGGTGGCCGTGTTGGTGAGGTCGGTCTCGTCCCGCTCCTCGATCACGTCCAGTGTCGTCTTCTCCCCCGGTGGGATCAGCAACTCGAAGCGAAACAGGTCGGGCGTCTGCTCCGCCGGCTTGGCAGGGGTGATCAACTTCCAGTCCGAACGGGCGGCTTGCGTGACCCACACCGTTGCCGGTTGCTTGCCCTTGTTGAAGGCTGAATACCGCACCGTCGCCTTCACCCGCGTGACCGTCCGTAGCTCGCCGTTCACCAGCTTCCGCGACACCGGAGTCCGCACGTCCGTCTGCGGGTCCATCCGCACCGGCACATCGAGGTCGATGGCGTAGGCGATCAGCCGTGTGTCCCCCGGCTTCACGTCGGAAATGCGAGCCTGCCCGACGGCCGTGCCGCCTTCGTACACCGTCAGCGGCCCTTGTGCCAGGAACTGTTTGGTGGTGTTCGTGACGTGGAACCCCTTGAGCGGGTACGTCGGGTGAATGGCCGGGTTGTACACGCTCAGCGGGCGGGCCGTCACCTGTTCGCGGATGACCGGCACAAGCGCCGACTTGAACCGCGGCAGCGTCACCGGATCGGCCACCTTGTACTCGAACGCTTCACCCAGGTTCTTGGCATCGACGACCGACGGCAGGTCGCTCGCGGTGCGGGGCTTTGGCGGGGCGTCCGGGTCGAGCGGCATTGCCTTGGTGCGGAGCATGCTTCGCACCGACTCGCGGGTGACACCGCCGTACTGATAGCCAGTCGTGCCGCGCACGATCCCACTATTGAACCCGAACCCGCCACCGCCCTGTAGCCCGAGCATCCCGCCACCAACTCCAAGGTTCTGTTGCAAGCCGTTCCCGCCGCCGAATCCGCCAAAAAATTGGCCGCCGCCGAACCCACCCATGCCGAACTGTCCGCCGAGCGACTGCCCCTGGTAGAGCGGCGGGCGGAGCGAAGCGTACATCTCCGGCTCGAACGTCGGGCGGGGGACGAACAGCGGGTCGTACAGGTCCATCTTGAACGTGACCGGGCGGCCGCTCACCAGCGTCACCTTCACGTTCTCCCAGTCGGAATCGGTGGTGTTCTCGATGGCGGCGAGGCATTCGAGCGTGGCCTTGCCGTCGGCGGCGCTCAGGCGGTAGGTCGGCTTCCACAGCGGGGCGTCGGCCACGTACCCGACACTCACCTTCCGCTGACCCTTCCCGCGGAACAGCACGCTCATCGTCTTCTTCGCCTCCCCGCGGGCGGCGGCCAGCGCCTCGAGCGCCTTGCGGAACTCGGTTTGCAGTTCCGGCTTGGCGAACTTCACGCGGGTGATCTTCGGCACCGACACCGTTTCCAGCCCCTCGTCGGTGAGCAGCGTGAGCTGCTCGGTCGCGTTCGCGTTCACCGGCGTGGCGACCGACCGCGACGGCGTTTCCCCGTCGGCCCGTTCGATCACCACCTCGCTCTTCGGCCGGTCGATGCTGACCACGCTGCCGGTGACGGTGGTCTTGCCGTCGGTCGTCACCGTCACCTTCTCTCCTCGCACCTGGTGCAGCAGGTGGCCGAGGCCGGGGTTCTCGGTCAGGTCGATGCTGAACGCCTTCAGGGTGATCTCGGCCGGCGCGCGGTTGTCATACGTGACGGCTTTGCCGGTGCCGTTCGGGTCATTGGCCAGGAGTGTCAGGATCAGGTCGTTCACGTCCTCCTCGTTCACCTTCAGTTCGACGCGGGCGTCGCCGTCGATGGTGCCCTCGCGGTGGAAGTAGCCAATGCCGGCGTTGGTGAGCGTCACTCGGGTGAGCGGCAGCACGGTCGTCTTCACCGCCGGCTCGGGCGGTTGGGCGATCAGCCGGGCCAGACAAACGACGAACGTCAGCCCGCCGATGGCGAGCAACGGGAGGAGGCGGCGCATGGGTGTCTCGGGGGAGGTGGTCGCCAGGATAACGGCCGCGGGCGGATGGCGTTGGCGACGCGGCGAAACCAACCGGCGGCTCACGCCGCTCGGCTCGCCCAGTTCGTTTCGTACAACATCCCCCTATCCCGAAACCTCCCCGCACCCGGTTCGTCATGACCAACAACACCCTGTTCTGCGGCATCGTGCTCGTCGTCATCGGCCTGTACTCGTTCTTCGCCGACTCGCCCGGCTGGGACAAGAAGGTGAGTCAGTACATCGAGGCGCACGACGCGGCGGTGGACAAGTACCCCGACGTGAAGAGCGACCCGAAGGTGACGCAGCCGGTGCCGAACAAGAAGTTGGCCGACTTCGCCGACGACACCCCCGAGAAGAAGAAGCTGGCGAAGGACCCGAGCAAGCAGAGTTTCACCGCGCTCATCCCGGCCGGGCTGGGGGCGCTTCTGCTGGTCGTGGTGGCGGTGGTCATCTACAAGCCGGACTTCCGCAAGCACGCAATGCACTTCGGGGCGCTGGTCGGCCTGGCGGCGGTCGGCGGGGGCATCTTTGCCGTGACGGGCGGGATGGGCGACTACAACTTGCTGAGCGGGTGGACGGGGCCGAGCCTGGCCGAGTTCTGGCCGACGATCAAGGGGAACGAGGGCAAGTCGGTATCGTTCTGGGATCAGCCGAAGGTGCGATCGGGCGGGCTGACGGCCCTGATCGGGCTGATCTACGTCGGGCTGGCGGTCAAGTCGTTCATCGACGCGCGCAAGGCGCGGGAGGCGGGCACGCCGGCGG
>JANNDF010001122.1:0-3957 GCA_031387445.1 Planctomycetia bacterium | reverse complement strand
CGAAGATGGCCATGTACAGGTTCATCAGCGGGGTGTCGAACTTGGCCTTCAGGAACCGCCCGGCTTCGAGCGACCCGGCCCCGGTGCCGAGCGTCAGGATGGGCAGGTCGTCGTGGTTGTGGCGGTCGCCGTCGCCGATGCCGCTGCCGTACACCAGCATGACGTTGTCCAGCAGGGTGCTGCCGTCGGCTTCTTTCACGCCCTTCAACTTCTCGCACAGGTAGGCCAGTTGCTCGATGTGGTAGGTGTTGATCTTCTTCAGCTTGGCCTGCTTGCCCGAGTCCTTCCCGTGGTGCGACAGGTCGTGGTGCCCTTCGGCCACGTCGATGTGCTTGTACGGGCGGTTGCTGCCGTCGTTGGCGAACGGCAGCGTCACCACGCGGGTGGTGTCGGTCTGGAACGACAGCACCATCAAGTCGCACATCAGGCGGATGTGGTCGGTCACTTCCTTGGGGGTGCCGTCCGGCCGCTTCATGTCGGTCTTCGGCTTCGGCTTGTCGCCCTCGGCCATCGCGCGGGCGATACGGGTTTCCACCTCCCGCACGCTGGTCAGGTACTCGTCCATCTTGCGGGCGTCGGCCTGCGCCAGCGACTTGTTCAGTTGCTTGGCGTCGTCCATCACGAAGTCGAGCACGCTCTTGTTGTAGGCGTCGCGCTTGGCACGGGTGGCCGACTCCTCCTTGCCGCCGTCGCCGAACAGCCGGTCGAACACCGCCTTCGGGTCGGTCTCCTTGGCGTTCGGGTTGCTCTCGCCCCGCCAGCTCAGGTTGGAGGAGTACGCGCAGCTGTACCCGCTGTCGCAGTTGCCGGCCTGCTGGCCGCGCTCGATGCCGAGTTCCAGCGAGGCGAAGCGGGTCTTGTCGCCGACGGTGGTGGCGATGTGCTGGTCGGCCGACATGCCCGAGCGGATGTCCGCCCCGGCCGTCTTGCGGGCCTGCCGGCCGGTGAGGAAGGCGCTCATGGCGCGGGCGTGGTCGCCGGGGCCGTCGCCGTTCGCGCGGGCTTTGTCCAGGGCCAGCCCGTGGATGACGTTCAGCTTGTCCTTGAACGGTTCCAGCGACGACAGGATTTCCGGCAGCTTGCTGCCCAGCTTGCCCTCGGCCGTCGGGAAGAAGTCGGGCAGGTGGACGCCGTTCGGCACGTACACGAAGGCGGCCCGCTTGATGGCGGTGGCCTTCGCGGGGGCGGCGACGGGAGCCGCCAGTGCGAGCGACTCGAGGAACGGCAGGGCCACCACGGTGCCCAGGCCCTTCAGCAGCGTGCGGCGGTCCACACGGGTCATATCAGTCGCTCCGGGTTGGAAGTGTTCTGCTCGCTCCGCGAGCGGGTTGATTTACAACAAGACCGCTCGCGGAGCGAGCAGAGCACATTGCTCAGTCGCTCCGCTTCGCGTTCCGCTGCTGGAACGGTTCACCCTGCACGACGGCCATCACCAGGGCGGAGAATCGGTCGCCGCCCGCCTTCAGCTTCACCACCAGGTCGTCGAGGGTACACTTATCGAAGTATTCTAGCCCACGGCCGAGGGCGAACGTGAGCAACTTCTCGGCGATGCACCGCCGGAACTTGTCACTCTGCCCCATCAGGATCTTCCGCAGTTCGGCCGGGCCGTCGAACTTCTGATCGCCGGGCAGCACCCCGCTGGTGTCGATTTTGTTTTTCCCGTCTTCGGTTCGCCACGCGCCGATGGCGTCGAAGTTCTCCAGGCCGAAGCCGATGGCGTCCATCTTGGTGTGGCAGTTGGCGCACGCCGCGTTCGCCCGGTGCTGCTCCATCTGCTGCCGGAGCGTGCCCGTCAGGGCGGTCTTTTCCAGTTCGGGCACGTTCGGCGGGGCGGGCGGGGGCGGGCTGGCGAGCAGGTTTTCCAGCACCCACTTGCCCCGCTTCACCGGGCTGGTGCGGGTGGGGTTGCTCGTCACGGTCAGCACGCTGGCGTGCGTCAGCACCCCGCCCCGCCGGCCGTCGGTCAGCTTCACCTCGCGGAACTTGTCGCCGAACACGCCCTTCACGCCGTAGTGCTTGGCCAGCCGCTCATCCAGGAAGGTGTAATCGCTGTCGAGGAACTCCATCACGCTGCGGTCGTTCTTCACGATGTGGGCGAAGAACTCTTCCGTCTCGCGGACCATGCTGGCCTTCAGCTTGTCGTCGAAGGTGGGGAACCGCTTCGGGTCGGGCGACACCCCCCACACGCTGCGGAGCATGAGCCACTGGCCGGCGAAGTCGGACGTGAGCGACTGCGCCTTCCAGTCGGCCAGCATCCGCTTCACCTGGGCTTCGAGCACCTTCGGTTGCCGCAGTTCGCCCTTGTCGGCCACGGCCGTCAGCTCGTCGTCGGGCAGACTGCTCCACAGGAAGTAGCTCATGCGGGTGGCCAGCTCGTGGTCGTTCAGGGTGCGGGTGGTGGCCGGAGGCTTGGGGTCGTCTTCCACGCGGAAGAGGAAGTGCGGGGAGCAGAGCACCGCCTTCATCGGCAGTTTGAGGGCGTCGTCGAACTTGTCGCCCTTGCCGTCGGCCAGGTCGAACAGCTTCATCAGGCGGTCGATTTCTTCTTTCTTCACGGGCCGGCGGTACGCCTTGCGGGTGAAGGCGGTGAGGACCTTCTGGGCGGCGGCCTTCTTGTCCGTCGGGGCGGTCTTCGCCACGTCGCCGAGGATCAGCGTGCGGGACTTGGTTTGCGGCTGCTCGATCTTGCCGAGCGGCCCTTCCAGTTCCAGGTTCTCCACGCCGAGCGTCCGCTTCTTGTCGTCCTTGTCGGTGAACGGGTTGGTGAACGACACCGCCACCCGCTTCTCGCCGGCGGTGAACTTGCCCTTGAACTCGATCACCGTCGGCTTGTCTTCGGCGGCGGTCACGTCGAAGGTTTGCAGGTCTTTGCCGTCCACCCGCAGGACGGCCTTCGGGGCGTCGTCGCCCGTCTTGATGGCCCACACCTTCGCCCGCACGGCATACTCGCCGTCGAGCGGGAAGTTCAGCTTGTCCATGTACGCCGACGAGGTCTCGGCCGTCAGGGTGATGCGGTTCTTGCCGTTGTCGTTCTGCTTCGACCCGCGGGGGAAGGCGAGCAAGTTTTGGCGGCCGTAGGTGTTCTTGCCGCCGACGACGGGCGGGAGCGGGCGGAGGGCCGATTCGAGCACCTTGTCGGCCGCGGCCATGTACTTCTCGACGAGGATCGGCTGCACGCTCAGCACGTCACCGATGTTGTCGAAGCCGTACCCCACGTCGTCGGACGGGAAGTCGTCGGCCGGGCGGAAGGCGTCGACGCCGCACAGGTCGCGGACGGTGTTGTTGTACTCGGCCCGGTTCAGCCGCCGCATGGTCACCCGTCCGGCGTCCTTCGGCCCGACGCAGCTCACCTTCAGCAGAGTGCCGCCCAGGTACGCCGCCACCGCCAATTTCTCGTCCTTGCTCGGCTGCTTCTTGCGGGCCTTCGGCGGCATGGTGCCGTCGAGCAGCACCCGCTCGACCATCTCCCACGTCTTGCGGTCCTTCTTGGCGTGGGCGGCCGTTTCGACCCCTTCGAGGGAGACGCCGCCGGCGTTGTCGTTGTTGTTGTGGCAGCCGTAACAGTGGCTGTCGAGGAAGGGCACCACCACCTTGCCGAACTCGTCCGGGGCGGCGGGAGCGGGGGTGACAGGCTTGGGCGGCTGGGCGGCGACCGGCCGTGCCGACTGATGGGCGACGGCGACCGCGAACACCGCGGCCACCACTCCGGCGATCCAGGCGACCGGACGACGCGGGGACATCAAGCCTTTCCTCGGCGAAAGAATCAGGGGCACGGCCGAATTCCACTTCCGATTCGGCGTGAGGCAGGCGGGGCGAGCGTCGGAATGATCCGGCACCCGGTCTCATAGTTTAGCTCAGTCGGGATACCGAGGACAGCGGAATTGGGTTTCATCTTTCATCGGGCGTTCATGATTTGGGAGGATAGGTGAAGAGACCTCACCCCCCATCCCCCTCTCC
>JANNDF010001120.1:0-16623 GCA_031387445.1 Planctomycetia bacterium | reverse complement strand
CGCCCCGCCACCGGTTCGCCGTTCCGGCTACGCCTTCCCTTCCTTCTTCTTCGCGTTCTCCAGCCCCTTGGCGATGACGCCGGACGCATCGGTCGCGTCCATCTTCGCCAGCAGGGTGAACATGACGGCGAGCACCCGCTTGGTTTCGCTCGCGCCGATCTTCAGCGTGTCGGTGTCGGTGTGCCGGGACACTTCGTTGTAGAAATCGTTCAGGGTCATGGGCGGACTCCGTTGGGCGTTTCGAGGGTTCCACTCAACGCCCATCGTCGGCCGGCGGGTGTGGGCCACTCGAGGGGAAAAGGAGTTCTTGTAGGGCGGGTCGAGCGGGGATCACCGAGGCCGTTCCGAGAAGCATGGAGCGGGGTCACCTTCAACCGCCGCGACGACCCGCCGTCTTGAAGGCACGACGGGTCGTCGCGGCGGAGAGGGGGCTGAACTGGAAGGGCGACCGGATGGGGTGATTGCACTCCCCGCTCGACCCGCCCTACAAGACCGGCTCAGTCGCTCAGCGCACCCAAGTAGTCCTCGTAGCCCTTGCGGGCGGCGAACTCGTCGCCCATGAGCTTCTTCTGCTTGTCGGTCAGGGCGTCCAGCTCCTTCTCCTGGTCCGAGAGCTTGGTCAGGTACTTCGCGTACACTTCGGCCTTCTCCGGCGTCTCGCGCAGGTTCTTGCGGATGCGGTCCTGATCCGCGGTGATCCGCGCCAGGTCCGCTTGCACCTGCTGGAGTTCGCGGCGCACGGTGTCCCACGAACCCTTCTTCTTCAGCGCTTCGCCCAGCATTTCCTTCAGCTTCGGGCTGGCCTCCTTCAGGCTGATGAAGAACCGCACCGTGTCGTCGGCCGTGTTCGTCAGCGACACCTCTTCGCCGAAGTCGCGTTCTTCCGTCACCTTGAACTCGGCCGACTGCTTGGCCGCCACCTTCACGTCGAAGCGGAACAGGCCGGCGGTTTCTTCCACCGGCTTCGCCGTCTCGACCAGCTTGAACTGCTGGTTGGTGCGGTTCGGGTGCTCGATGACGAGCACGCGGTCGGTGTCGCTCTTGTTGCTGATCTTGTACACCTTCTCTTCCCGCTGCCGGCGGGTGGTGCGGATGATGCCCTTCGTCGCCTTCACGCTCACGATGTTGCCGCTGTTGGCCGTGTTCTGCGGGATCACCTCCGTGCCCAGGTCGATGGCATACGCCAGCAGCCGTTCGTCGCCGGCCGACGTGTCTTGAATGCGGCTGTCGCCGGCGTACACGTTGGCATCGATCACGGTGATCGGGCCTTGCGGCAGCGTGGCCTTCGTGCTGTTCTTGAAGCGGAAGCCGAGGAGCGGGTGCTTGGCCTGCACGGCCGGGTTGTAGATGCTCACGCGGGTGCCTTCGATGTCGTCGCTGATGATCGGCAGGAGCGCCGACTTCTGCCGTGCCAGACTGACCGGGTGCTTGATGCCGTACTGGAAGCTGTCCCCCAGCTTGGCGGCGGTGGCCGACGATTGCACCCCGCTCGAGTCCATCTGCTGCTGGACGATGTTGGCGATGTCCTCCCGCTCGTGAGCGCGAACCGAGCGGCGTAGAGCGGCACTTTCGTCTGCCTTGGGGATCGCTTCCTGCAGCTTGTCGATGGCCTGATCTTGCTTCTTGCCGGCTTCGGCCCGTTTTTCATCCCTCCCATTCTTCGGCAGGGACGACGCTGCCGTCGGATCCGCCGGACTGAATCTCAGCGCCTGAGCGTTGCGGTTCTGCGCGAACCCGCCGTCGTAGGCCGGCGGGCGGAGGCTGGCGAACAGCTCCGGCTCGACCGTCGGGCGGGTGACGTACAGCGGGTTGTACAGGTCCATCTTGAACGAGATCGGCCGACCCGACACCAGCCCCATCTTCACCCCGGTCCAGTCCTCGTCCGTCGGGTTCTCCACAATCGCCCACCCTTGCAGGTACGGCTTCTTGTCGGCGTCCAGCACCAGGCGGTAGCTCGTCTTCCACACCGGCGCCTCGATCACGTACCCCACCTTCACCTTGCGTTTCCCCTCGCCGCTGAACTGGATGCTCACCGCCTTCTTCGCCGAGTCGTGACTCAGCGCCAGCGTGTCGAGCGCCCGCTTCAGTTCGGCTTCCAGCAGCGGGTTGAGGAACCGCACGCGCTGCACGTCCATCATCTTGACGGCGCGGAACCCTTCCGTCGTGCTCACGTTCAGCACGGTGCAGTCGAGCTGCGCCGTGCCGACGGGCACCTTCTGAAGTTCGGTACCGAGGATGGTGCCCTTGATGGTGCCGGGCTGCGTCGTCACCGTCGTGTTCATCACCACTTCCACCTGCTCGCCGCGCGCCTGGCCGAGGATGTTCGCCAGCGTCGGTGCGCCGTTCAGGTCGATGGCGAAGCTGGCGAGCGTGCGGTCCACCGGCTCGTGGCTGTCGTAACTCACCGCCGAGATGTGCCCGTTGTTGAAGTCTTGCAGTGTCATCGACTTCAACAGGTCGTTGATGTCGGACTCGGGGAAGGTCAGATCGACGCGCGCCTCGCCGTCCACCTCCCCCGTGCGGCCGAAGTAGCCCACGCCGCTGTTGAACAGCACCACCTGCTTGATGGGTAGCGACACCGATTGTTTCGGGTCGCCCTCGCCCTTGCCGGCGGCGTCGGCCGTCGGCACCAGCACGTTCGCCACCAGCCCGACGCCGGCCGCCCCGACCACCGGAGCCGCCCACAGCCACTTGCGGAGAGTCATGACGAAACCTCACGGGGGATTAGGTGAACCCCGGCAGTGATGCCGGGGGTGATTTGCGTTGCACCCCCGGCATCACTGCCGGGGTTCGCCATGTTGCTACTCTCCGTCGCCCGTCGCCCGCCGTCTACGGCAGGTTGCAACCTCGTTACCCGCCGGGCGGCCATGTAAGCTGGTGGCATGGCGTTCCTGAACGTGGCATTGCTGTTCGGCCTCGGCGCGGTCGTCATCCCGCCGATTGTCCACCTGTTCAGCCGTCGCAAGTACGACGTGGTGGACTGGGCGGCCATGCAGTTCCTGCAACTGAGCACCAAGACCCGCCGCAAGCTTTTCCTCGAACACTTCTGGCTGATGCTCCTCCGCATCCTGATCATCGCCCTGCTCGTGGGTGGGCTGGCCGCCCCCCAGGTCACCAGCCGGCTGTTCGGCATCACCTCGGCCGGCGGATCGCGGGATGTCGTCATCCTGATCGACGGCTCGGCCAGCATGAGCTACCAGGACGAGGGCGGGACGGCAGCCGACGCGGCGCGGACGTGGGTGGATGGGTTCATCGGCAGGCTGCGGCAGGGCGACCGTGTGGCCGTGTTCCAGGTGCGGAGCACACCCGTGCCCATCGTTCCGGCGCTCACCGACGACCACCGTCAGGCTCGTACCGCCCTCGAACTGCTCGGCCCGCCGAAGGGCACCGCCGACTGGCCCGCCGCCGTGCAGTCCGCCCTCGCGTTGCTGGAGGCCGGCCACCCGAACCGCGACGTGATCGTCGTGTCGGACGGTCAGCGGTTCGGCTGGGCCGATGAAACTGCCCTGGCGAAGTGGGATTTGGTCCGCCGCGCCGTGAATCGCACCGCCCCGGACGCCGCCCGCGTGTGGGTGGTGAACGTGGCCAAGGATCGCAAGACGAACCCGACCAACTGGAGCCTCGACCCGCTCACGACGCCCCGCGGGGTGGCCGCCGCCGACCGCGAGATGACGTTCCGCTCGGCGGTCAAGTTCTACGGCGAAGGTGAAGCTGCGAAGCCGGGCGAGATCACGCTGGAAATCGACGGCAAGCGAGAAGGCCCGATCAAGCCCGGTGCGGCAGGCGACCCGCTCAGCCTGACCGTGCGGCGGAAGTTCGGCGTGGGTTCGCACCTGGTGACGCTCAAGCTGGCTGACGACGCGCTGCCGAGCGACAACCGCCAGGACTTCGCCGTGGAGGTGCTGCCGCTCATTCCGCTGCTGGTCGTGGACGGCGGCACGGCGAAGCGGGGGAGCGACTTCCTGCGGGATGCCCTCTCGCCGGCGAAAGACCCGAACCCGGCGTTCGCCGTTCGCACTGTGTCGGCGGCCGAGTGGTCGGCCGAGATGTTCACCCAAGACGTGAATGGCAACAACACCGCCCCGCGGGTGGTGGTGCTGGCGAACGTGGAGAAGCTGAGCGCCGCCCAGCAGACGCAGGTGGAAAAGTTCCTCGCCGACGGCGGGTCGGTGCTCGTCACCGTCGGCGACCGCACCGACGCGGCCAACTGGAACCGCGTGGCCTTCCGCGGCGGGCAAGGGTTCCTCCCGGCCCGGCTGATCGAACCGATCGGCGACGAGTTCGACGCCGCCAACGCCCCAAAGGTGCTCGCCGCCGGCTTCACACACCCGGCGCTCGAAGTGTTCAAGGAGCCGCTGCCCGGCGGGTTGCACACGGCCTACTTCCCGCGGCGGTGGAAGGTGGACACGGCGGCCGGCGCGAACGGCGTCACCGGCACCACGGCCGCGATGCTCACCACCCGCGACCCGCTGCTGGTGGAACGCACCTTCGGCAAAGGCCGCGTGCTGCTGGCCACGCACGCCCTCGACAACAGTTGGAAGACGAACCTGATCCGCCTGCCCGACTTCGTGCGGCTGGCCCACGAACTCATGTACTACCTGGCCGGCACACGCACGGCCGAGCGGAACCTGAACCCGAACCAGCCGATCGTCTTCACCCCACGCCCGCCGGAACCCGTCGGCCCGGTGACGGTGGTGCCGCCCGACGGCCGCAGTCGCACGCTCAACCCCGCCTCGTGGCCGGTGGTGATCGACGGCACCGGCGAGCCGGGCGCGTACAAGCTGACCACCCCCGGCGGGCGGACGGTGTTCTTCGCCGTGCGAAACGACTCCCGCGAGGCGGTGCTGACGCCGAACAGTGACGCCGACAAGGAGAAGGTGGCCGGGCTGGTCGGCGGGATGGAGTACGTGGACGACGTGAAGGAGATCCTCGACCACGGCGGCGGCCAGCCGGTGTCGGCCGAACTGTGGTGGGTCCTCCTGCTACTGGTGCTGGGCTTCCTGGCGCTGGAGGTGGTGTACACCCGCAAGCTGACGGACCGCGGGGAACATCACGTGAAAGCGGAGTGAAACCGGTCCGAGGCGCGACCCGATGACGACGCTACGGGCGGTGATGCGGTGGCTGCTGGCCGGGCTGTTCGTCGCCGCCGGGGTGATGCACTTCGTCCGCCCGCAGTTCTACCTGTCGGCCATGCCGCCATACCTGCCGTGGCACCTGGAAGTGGTGTACGTGAGCGGCGTGTGCGAGGTGCTCCTCGGCGTATTGCTGCTGGTGCCGCGGGTTCAGCGGGCGGCGGCTTGGGGGTTGATCGCCCTTCTGATCGCGGTGTTCCCGGCGAACGTCCACATGGTGATGAACCCCGACTTGTTCCCGAACATTCCGCCGGCGGTGTTGTGGGCACGCCTGCCTTTGCAAGGCGTGTTCATCGCCTGGGCGTGGTGGTTCACGCGGCGGGAGGCCATGCTGGTTGACAGTCGGTGACGGCCTGGCTACGGTGGGGCTGTAGTATCGAGCGGAGTGCAACGCTAACGGAGCGTCCTGCGATGACAGCCGCTGAAGCAGAAGCTGAGATCGTGCGTCGGTGGGGGCGAATTGCTGAGGAGCGGTTGGGTTGTCCTGTCGTGCTGAAGCCGGAAGACACCGAGACGCACGATTGGGGCTGGGTCATTCAACTCCGGGTCATGAACCCCGACGTCTGCTCTCGGCGCGTAAAGTTCAGCAGCTACGCTGTGCACTGCGACACCGGCGAGAGTTTCCCGGTCGGGTCGAAAGGTCTGCCGCCGGCGCTCGCCTATTTCGAGAAGGTGCGGGCACGGGAAGCGGCGGGCACTCCGGTGCTGGTCGAAGGTGGTACGAGGCCGTCGGTGTGAACAGCCTGTTCGCTCGCGCGACGGGCGAACAGGCTGCCCGGCTCGCCAGCGTCACTTCCCGTTCGGCTTGCCTTCCGGCGGGGTAGCCCGCTTCGGGTACTCCGGCCGCTTGATGTCCTGCTTCGGCTTCTTCTTCATCTCCTCTTGAATCACCTCGATCGCCTTCTCCAGTTGCGGGTCGCGGCCGGCGAGCACGTCCTTCGGCAGCATCTCCACCATCACGTCCGGCGCCACCCCCTCGTTCTCGATGATGAAACCCTTCACCGGGTCCCAGATGGCGAAGCTCGGGGCGGTCACGGTGCCGCCGTCCATGAGCGTCGGGTAGCCGCTGATGCCCACCAGCCCGCCCCACGTCCGCGTGCCCACCACCTTGCCCACCTCGAACTTCTTGAACATGTACGGCAGCATGTCGCCCCCACTGCCCGCGCTCTCGTCGGCGATCATCACCTTCGGCCCGAACACGGCCGCACTCGGGCTGCGCCACTCAGTGCCGTACCGCGGCGCCCAGTAGCTGGCGAACGGGCGGGTGAGGGCTTCGATGTAGTAGTCGGCAATCTGCCCGCCGCTGTTGAACCGCTCGTCGATGATGAGCGCGTCCTTGTCCACCTGCGGGTAGAAGTACCGCTTGAAGTACGCTACCCCCTGGCCGGCGGTGTCCGGCACGTACACGTACCCCACCTTCCCGCCGGTCGCCTTCTCCACCTTGCGGAGGTTGCCTTCCACCCACTCGCGGTTCCGCAGGGCCAGTTCGTTCGCCAGCGGTTCGACCGTCACCACCCGGCTGTTCTTGCCGTCGGCCGTCGGCCCGACGGTCAGCTCGATCGACTTGCCGGCGGTGTTCTCGAACAGGCTGAAGAGTTCCGTGCCGGCCTTCAGGTCCACGCCCTTCACCGCCAGCAGAAACTCGCCCTCTTTCACGTTCACGCCCGGGGCCGTGAGCGGGCTGCGGAGCGACTCCGTGAAGTTCAGCCCGCTGTAAATCTTCTTGAAGAAGTAGCGGCCGTCCTTCACGCCGAAGTCGGCGCCGAGCAACCCGCCGCCGACCGCCTTCTTCTCGTTCACCCGCTCGCCCGGTGTGGTGTAGCTGTGCCCGACGGCCAGTTCACTCAGCATCCAGCGGATCACCTTGTACAGGTCACCGCCGTTGTTCACGTGCTCCAAGAACGGCTCGTACTTCTTCTTCATCGCCGGCCAGTCGGCCCCGTGCATGTTCGGGTCGTAGAAGAAGTCGCGGTTCACCCGCCAAGCTTCGTCGAAGATCTGCTTCCACTCGGCCCGCGGATCGACCCGCACTTCCACCGCGTCCAGGTTCAGCTTCTTCCCGCCGCCGCCGCCGGTCGCTCCCGGAATGCTGACGCCCGAGGGCAGGCCGCCGCCACCGGCCGTGCTGCCGACGTACCAGTCGCCGGCCGAACTGTACAGCATCTTGCTGCCGTCCGGGGTGAGTTCATACGCCCCCACGCCGGACTGCACCGTGGACGACCGGCGGGCGGTCACGTCGAACTTCATCAGCGCGCTACCGCCGCCCGGCCCGCCGGGGCCGCGACCGCCGCCCTCGGGGGCGTCCGCCCGGCCGAGCATGAACACGGCGTTCGCCGCCCCCGCTTGCAGGTTGAAGTAGTTGCCGGTCGGCACCGGGCAGGCGATGATCCGCTGGTCGATGCCGTCGAAGTCGATGGCGAACTTCGGCACCGGCTTCGGCTCGACCTTCGGCTCCTCCTTCGGGTCGCCCACCTTCTTCGGGTCCACCGGCTTGTCGTCCTTCTTCGGTTCTTCGCCCTTCGGGTCGTCCTTCTTCGGCTCGTCCTTCTTCGGTTCGGTCGGAGGGGTGCCCGGCCGCGGCGGGAATGGGAAGCTCGGCGACGGGCCTTTTTCCTCGTCGCTCTCCCGCAGGAACGGCGACGGGGTGTCTTTCTTCAGGATGGCCATGTACAGGCCGAACCGCGGCTGGCGGGTTTCGGATGCACTCTGGCTGAACCCGTGCTTGCTCATGCCGGTATTCTCGGACGACAGGAAGTACAGGTACTTCCCGCCCGCGTCGAACGCCGGTTCGGTCGCCTCGATCTTGCCGTCGGTGATGGCGAACGCCTTGTTCTGTTCCAGGCTGTAGGCGAACACCTGCGAGATCTTCGCCGGCGTCTCGAGCGAGTAGGTGACCCAGTTGCTGTCCGGGCTCCAACTGGACACCTTGAACCCGCCGAACCGCCCTTCCATGTTCGTCACCACCTTCGTGATTTTGGTGGTGGCCACGTCCATCCAGAACAGCGTCTGGGCGTTGTCGGTGATGAGCAATCGCTTCGAGTCGCGGCTCCAGACGAGGTTGTGGTAGAACCCGCTGCCGCCCAGTTTGACCTTCTTGGGTTCGCCCTTGCCTGTCTGCGGGGCGAGGACCAGTTGGTACTCGCCGCCCTCGTCCGAGTAGTACGCGATGGTCTTCCCGTCCGGACTCCAGGTCGGGGTGCGTTCGTGCGTACCGGGGGTGTTCGTCAGCACCCGCGGGTCGCCCTTCTCGGCCGGCACGGTCACGATCTCGCCGCGGAACTCGACCGCCACTCGCGCCCCGCTCGGCGAGATGCCGGCGTCGCGGACGTACTTGCTCCCCTTCACGAACCGGGCGCGGGCCTCCGGCGAGTCGCTGTTGATGCTGACCTTGAGCCGGTCGGGGGTCTGACCGATCTTGCCGACGTGCAGCCAGCCGGCCCGCTCGAAGATGAACGTGTCCTTGCCGTCGTTGGCGATGTCCAGCACCGGGAAGTCTTTGAACTCGGTGACCGCCTTCACGTCGGCGACCGCCGGCTTCGCCGCGTTCGGCTTGAACGAGTGGACGTTGTACTCGCCCCCGCGGTCCGACCGGAAGTAGATGGTGTCGCCCACCCAGTTCGGGTCGAGGTCGTTGCAACGGCCGGTCGGCTGCGGGATCTCGACCACCTCGTACGTCTTCGCGTCCATGACCCAGATGCGGCTGTGCGTGCCCCCGCGGTAGTGCTTCCACTGGGCGGTGGCGTCCCGCACCGGGGTGTACGCGATGTACTTGCCGTCCGGGCTGAAGTTGGCCTCGAACCCCCACGGGATCGGCAGTTGCTCCGGCATCCCGCCCTTCACGTCCACGGTCCACAACTGCGCGTGGCGGTTGGTGTAAACCGTGCGGGCGGACATGAACAGGATTTTGCCGTCCGGGGTGAACCCGCGGCAGACGTCCGCGGCCGGGTGGTAGGTGATGCGATTGGGCGTGCCCCCTTCCACCGGCAGGGTGTACACGTCGGTGTTGCCGTCGTACTGGGCGCTGAACGCGATCAGCTTGCCGTCCTTGCTGAAGGACGGGTTCGACTCGACGCCGAGGTCGGTGGTCAACCGCTTCGGGTTCTTGCCGTCGCGGTCGGCGACCCACAGGTCTTCGCCGTACACGAACGCGATCTTGTCCGCGCTGATGGCGGGTGACGACAGCAGGCTCACGTCGTCGCCGGCGGACGCCGGCAGCCCGGCCGCGGCGACCGCGAACAGGGCGAGGGTGAACTTCCTCATCGGGGGCAGCACTCCGTGAAGGAAAAGGGAAGGGCGACGGAGGGGATGATAGCGATTTGGTGACCCCCGGCAGTGATGCCGGGGGTGCTGGGTGCGCTACCCCCGGCATCACTGCCGGGGTTCACCCGGTGAGGTGCCCGAGTGCCAGCAACCCGTAGTACGTGTACTCCACGTCGAGTGTGTCGTCGGACCAGGTGCCGTGGAACCCGCCCTGGCTCGTCCAAAGGGTGTCGATGAAGTCGAGGCACGACTCGCGAATGGGATCCAGGTTCACGTGCAACCCGGCGAGCGCATGAAGTGCCGTGGCGGTGCTCAGCAAATCCGGCATTGGGGCGAGGGGAGTGGCGAAGAACCCGCCATCCGCGGCGTGACGGGACAGCAGCCATTCGCCGGTGCCGTCCGGAATCGGCGCGTGATATTGCCGCAGCAGTGTGACCGCCGCGGCAGTGGACGGAGTTAACCCCAGCGGCACGTCGAGTTGGTTGGCGTACCCGCCGTCCTCGGCCCGCAGGCGATTCACGCAGTGCAACAGGCCGGGCACGTTCGGCAGTTCACGCCCCAAGTCCTGATACGCCCCGAGCGCGAGGAAGCAGCCGTAGATGGTGCCGTCGGCTTCGCCCGGTTCCTGTGCGTACCCGCCGTCGGCGGAGCGGACCGATTCGACTTTGTTCAGGATCGCATCGGCGGGGATGTGCTGGTGTTCGTCCTTCGGCATCCCGGCCCAGCAGCGGCACAGGCACGAGAGGTGAACGAAGTCGAGTGAGTCGCCCGCCCCTTGGCTCTTCAGGTAGCCGAGCACTTGCGGGATGGGCAGATCGGCGCGGAGGGCGAACAGCCCCTCCAGGCCGAACACGGTGTAGTACAGGTCGGGATCCCCCGCGCGGTCGGCGAACCCGCCGGCGGGGGTGAGTTGACTC
This sequence comes from Planctomycetia bacterium, assembly GCA_031387445.1. Taxonomy (GTDB): domain Bacteria; phylum Planctomycetota; class Planctomycetia; order Gemmatales; family Gemmataceae; genus JALHQU01. The sequence continues at coordinate 6,314 of JANNDF010001120.1, read as the reverse complement.
CGCAGGTAGTCCCGCACCAGGTCGGCGCTGTCACCCAACAGCTTCGGGGACAGTCGCGCCACCTGGAGCATTTCGAGCCTCGAACTCACTGCACCACCCCTTCACCTCGACGCCGAAGATCTTGCTCACCACCCGCCGCAGCAGCCCCTTCAGGCTCGGGTTGTCCACGGCTTCCAGCGTCTTCACGGCCTGCTCTTTGTACGACTCCATCATCTGCTTCGACCGCTCCGTCGCGCCGAGGAGGTCCACGACGGCCTTCGCTTCCAAGGCGCTGAACCCGGCGGCGCGACGCCACACGCCTTCGAGCAGGTCGTGGTCCGGCCCCTTCGCACGTTCGTAGGCGACGGCGAGCGGGAAGGCGGGGCGGGCGGCGGTGATGTCGTCGCCGTCGCCGTTGGTCAGGTCGTCGATGTCGTCGCGGATCTGGTAGGCGATGCCGAGGGCTTCGCTGTACTCGGTCAGCGTCTTGTGCAGGTCGGCTTCGGCACCGGCGAACGCCGCCCCGAGCCGCAACGCCACTTCAAAGGCCGGGGCCGTCTTGCGGCGGTGGATGTCGGCCACTTCCACCGGGGTCAGCGGCCGCGGGTTGTTCGCCCAGGTCAGTTCGGCCCCTTGCCCCAGGCAGAGCGCGCGGTGCCCTTCCGCGGCGATCTTCACCATCAGGGCACGCACGACGGGGGGCGCTTCAGTCTCGGCGATCAGCCGGTAGCCTTCGCCGAGCAGCAGGTCGCCGACGTTTAGCGCCACGGGCACGCCGTGTTGGGCATGAACGGTCGCTTCGCCGTAACGCAGGTCGTCGCCGTCTTCGATGTCGTCGTGAATCAGGCTGGCTTTGTGGAAGCACTCCACGGCGATGGCCAACTTCTTCAGGTCGGTGGGGAAGGGCACCTCCTGATCGTCTTGCAACGCCTTCCACGCGCACGCGGCCAGGAACGGCCGCCACCGCTTGCCCGACTTCGCCAGCCACGCCCGGCCGATCTTCTCCGTTTCCGAATCGCCCGGCCCCATCAACTCGTCCAGCGATTCCAGGGTGAACCACTCGTCCACTTCGTGCCGGACGGCGTCCAGGTCCATGCGGTAAGTGCGGTCGTCGCTGCTCAGGTGAATGTACTCCCACACCCACTCGACATCGACGCCGGTGTCCTTGCAGTCGTCGTTCAGCAGCGGGATGGCGACGCCTGGGATGGCGGCCGACTCCATATACGGGAACGCCCGCTCCAGCACGGAGAGGCACGACACGCCGAGGATGGCGTCGATCTTGCCCGTCGAGATGATGGCCATGACGAGGGCCGAGCCTTCGGCGGTGAGCACCGCGTAGCCCAGCTTCTCGGCCTCGTTCTGCAAGTCTTGAATGGTGCAGAGGCCGCACTGCTTGCACAGCAGGCCGAACTCGTCGAACGGTGCGGGGCAGCGGACTTCCACCCGCAGGCACTTCGGTAGGAGCAGCAGTCGGCGGTCGTAGGGCACGCTGGCGAGGGCTTCGCGGTTGGCCTCGCCGTTCAGCACCACGCCGACGTAGTTCGTGTATTTCGCGTCCAGCCCGCCCATCGCCACGAGCTTGGTGGCGTGCTTCTGCAGTTCGGCCAGCGACAGCGGGATGACGACCTTTTCACGGGCCACGTACCGCTGGGCGAGGGTGCGGACCAACTCCCGCTGTTCTTTCGTTGGCGGCACCGAATCCTGCGGCGGCCGGTCCTTCACCATCGGGACCGCACGGGGCAGGGTGAGCAGCGGCAGTTGCATTATTGGTCCTAAAAGTAGGTCCGGCTGTGCCGGACGTTGAACCGGGAACGTCCGTCACAGCCGGACCTACGCAATCAGGTGTACGCGCCAAACCCGAAGAACCAGTGCTTCTTGGCGAAGCGGTAGGCCCAGTGCTCTTCGGGGATTTCGTTTCCGGGGTTGCTCTGGCTGTGCCGCGGGGTCATCTTTTCCACTTCGGCCATCGCCGATTTCCGGGCCGTCGTGTCCTTCGCACCGTGCTTGATGACCAACTCCTTGATCAACTGCGGCTTCTCCAGCACGATGCACCCGCGGGTGACTTTCGCGCTCTCCTCGCGGAACTCCTTGAGGAACGCCGACTGCGTCAGCAGGTCGTAGATGTTCTTCTTCGACGTGTTGACGTTCTCGGTGGCGAACTGGATGATCGGGCACGGCTCCACGTCGCCCCACGGGCCGATGTGGTGACTCACGCCGGTGGCCATCGGGCAGAGGGCTTGCCCCTGGTCGTCCCAGTACGGATCGACGATGGCGATGGGCAGCTTGGCCCGCATCTGCACCCCGAACCGGCGGACGTGCAGCACCTGTTCGGGCGTCAGCGCCAGGTCGAAGTTCGGGTCGGGACCGACGGGCCGGTAGGTGTGGAACCAGGCGTAATGCACGCCCAGCGAGATCAGTTTCTTCAGCCAGTCTTCGCTCACCAGGTCGATGTTCGTGCGGCAGATGCTGCTCGCCACGCCGATCACCAGCCCGTTCTTGCGGCAGTTCTCCAGCCCGGCGAGCGTGCGGTTCAGCACGTCGGATCGCCCGCGGCGCTGGTCCGAGACCTCCGCCCCGCCTTCAATCGAAATCAGCGGGGTGACGTTGCCGGCCTTGTTCAGCCGCTTGGCCACCTTGTCGGTGATCAGTTGCCCGTTGGTGAACACCTGGAAGTAGCAGTCCGGGTGGGCGTCGAACACGTCCAGAATGTCCGGGTGCATGAACGGCTCGCCGCCGAGGATGCCGAAGTAGCTGTTCCCCTTCCGCTTGGCGTCGCGGATGACGCGATTGAGCGTCTCTTTATCAATGATGCTCTGCTTGGCCGCCACGTCCACCCAGCAGCCCTGGCAACGCAGGTTGCAACTGTTGATGACGCTGATGAACAGGAACGGCGGGAAGTGGATGCCCTTCTTCAAGCGGGATTTGAACCGCTCGACGGACGCCATCCCCTTCAGCCCGAAGTTGAAGCCGAGCTTCCACAGCAGGCGGGGTTCCACCGTGGTGAGCATCCGCTTGGCGAAGCTGAAGATCATGGATCAGTTCCGAAGAAGATTTCACCGCCGAGGGCACAAGAGGGCACATGAGAAAGCAGAAAGCAGAGGTCTGAAAACTCTCTGTCTTCCTCATGTGCCCTCATGTGCCCTCGGCGGTGAAATCTGGTTAGCTGCCAATGCTGCCGCCGCCTTCGCGTTCGCTTCCGTCGCCTTCCGCTGGATCTCGTCCAAACTCGGCAGGCTGGCGAACACCTCCGGCGGGATGTCCAGCTTCTCGCCCAACTTCACGAGGCACTTCTGTCGCTCTTCGAGCGCCTTGTCCGAGTCTCGCTCTTTGCTGAAGCGGCTCTTGAACTTGGCGTTCCGGTCTCGCAATGCCGCGTAGATGTCGCCGCCGAGAAGCGACGAGATGTCCACCTTCATGCTCTCACGGCGGACGTCGTCGGCGCTCACCACGTCGCCGTTGATCGGCCCGTGCCGGTACTTCGGGAAGAGGATGGCGACTTCCGGGCAGACCCGCGAGCAGGCCGGGCAGTCGGTCTTGCACTTGTTGTTGTTCTGGACCTGAATCTTGCCCTCGTTCACGCCGTACACGTCGAACAGGCAGAACGACAGGCACTGCATGCAGTTAGTGCAGCGGTCGTAGTCGATGACCGGGAACCACGGCTTCCACTTGGCCGGTTCGGGGATGTTCGCCGCGGCCCGCACCTGCATTGCCAACTCCACCACTTCGGTTGCTGTCTTCCCGGCCACGTTGCGGAAGTAGACTGACACCCCGCTGTCAGTGGCGGCGTGGTCGGGTTGCTCGTCGGTGAAGTGACCGAGCACCAGTAGCGAACCCGCGACGAGGTTGCCCGCCGACCCGCCCGGCCGGATGACGCTGACGGGCAATCCCTTCGCCAGCAGAGCCGTCACCAGTGCCGTCCGCTCGCCGGGCGGGAACGGGTTGGCTCCCGTGCCTTCGTACACGGCCACGCGGAACGCGGCGGCGGACGCCGGCGGCGGAGCGGAGAGCGGTAGTGGCAGCGGGATGGACATGAGAATTCGCCACGGATGAACACGGATGAAATCAGGATCAGAGCCAGCATTATTCTGTCTTCTCTCGGATCGGTTCTTGATCCGTGTTCATCCGTGGCTCCTGTTTCAGAATCTTCTCCACCACCGCGTCGGCGGTGTCGGTTCGCATGTTCAGCACTTCGGCGGTGTCGGGCAACTTCACGCCCACCGCGTGGAACAGCCACTTGACCGCCCGCGGGTAGCACGCTGCAATCTTTAAGTTCCCATCGACGGCCAGTTCCGACAAGCACGGGTCGCGTTTCGCGCTCATCTCACACAGGTCGGGCACGGCATCGAACGGGATGTCCGATTCGGTGAGTCGCTTCAGCACCTCTTCCTTGGTCGCCTTGGGCACGACGTTGGCATAGGTGCAGTGGCAGTACAGGACGCGGAGCGGTTTCATTCAAGCACCCAGCCGGCTGACGCCGGCGGTTCACCCGGAGGTATCGCGGTGCGTCGGCACGGGGCGGCCCGGTCGGAACGCCTCGGCGTGTTCGATGTCGCTTTCCAATCCCATCGCCCCAGCGGTCGCGTCCAGCACGCGCTCGGTGGTCGCCCGCAGGATCGCCGGGTCGGCCTCTGCCCGCAGGTTGATGAGTAGCTCGCCCGACTCGATCTCGTCCTGCAACTCGTGCGACGCTTCCGCCTTCCCGTCGGTGCGGGTCAGGTTCATCACCGCCAGGTCGTTCCCTTCGAACGGGGAGAGCGTCGTCTTCAGGTGGGCCACTTCGAACCCCTGACTGCGGAGTTCGCCGTGCAGGTCGGTCACCAGCTTCGCCACGAAGGCGTTGCCATCAAAGAACCCGGCCGCGGTCACACTGGCGGTCACGTTCACCCACCCGAGCAGTGCCTCGCCGTCGGCGTAGGTGTCGTAGTCCACGTCCATCGCCGGGCGGGTGCCCTGCTCGCCTTCGATCAGCCCCGCCCACTCGTCAATCCCCGTCCCCTCGCGGGCACTGGTGCAGACGATCTTCGCCTGTGGGAATTCACCCCGCAACGCTTCCGTCAGTCGTCTCACCCGCTCCTCATCCAGCGTGTCCGTCTTGTTCACCACGATCACGTCGGCTTCTTCGAGCTGCTTGCGGTAGATGTACACCACCTTCGGGGAGAACGATTTGCCAGGCGCCAGCCCGAGAATTCGCTCCGCCCGCACCGGGTCCACCAGCACGCTGAACGGGGCGATGTGGAACTGATCGCCGTACATCCGCCGCAGCGGGTAGGCCACCGTCGCCACCAGATCGGTGCAACTGCCCACCGGCTCGGCCAGGAACACGTCCGGCCGCTCCTGTTCGCTCAACTTCTCCGCCGCGTCGGTCAAACTGCTGAATTTGCAGCAGAAGCACCCGCCGGTGATTTCCTCCACCGGGAAGTCGTGGTTGGCCAGCATGGCCGTATCGACCAGCCCGACCGACTGGTCGTTGGTGATCAGCCCGACCCGCAACCCCTGCTCGCGGAATCGCTCGGCCAGCCGCAGGAGCGCGGTGGTTTTGCCGGCCCCGAGGAACCCGCCGACCATGATATACCGGGCTTTGGACATTTCTGAGACCTCACCCCCGACCCCTCTCCCAGGGGAGAGGGGTGTTCAACCTGTACAAGTTCCAGTGCGTTCGCCGAGCGCCTTTCACTTTCCCGCCTTGAACACCCCCTCTCCGTTCGGAGAGGGGATCGGGGGGTGAGGTCGTCGCCCCTTAATCCCCCACCTCGTCGGTCGGCGGTGCGTCCATCATCTCTTCCTTGCCTTGAATCCGGTCGATGGCCAGGTCGAGCAGCTTCGTGTACCCGGCGGCGTCCACCGCCCGCGGGTCGGGTGTGCCGCGCAGTTCGAACAACCAGCCTTCGTTGTACGGGTCGATATCGAACCGGCGTGGGTCGGTTTCCAAAGTCGGGTTGCCCCGCACGAATGAGCCGTCAGCCGGGCTGTAGATGTCGGAGGTCGCCTTGAACGCCTCCACCCAGCCGATGATGTCGCCAAGCTCGAACGCCTGACTCTCCTTCACCTCGAACCCGTACTCCACCAGATCGCCGAGCATCCGCTGGGCGAACCGGGTGATGCCCACCCGCCACAGGCCGGGTTCGACTTCCCGCAGCCAGAAGTGGCCGGGCGTGTACAGGCGGTCGGACGGCAGCTTGGTGCTGAACCGGGAGCGGCGGTAGGAGATGGTGCAGACGGCGTTCGACATCGGCGGCCCGGCAGCGGTGGGTCGTCACGATCAACGATAGTACCCGACGGCGGGGGTGGCCTTACGGGGAAAAAAGAGAAGACCTCACCCCCCCGGCCCCCTCTCC
>JANNDF010001110.1:0-12088 GCA_031387445.1 Planctomycetia bacterium | reverse complement strand
CGGGTAGTCGCGGAGTTTGTCCAGTTCGACGGCCAGTTCGTCGTCCGTCCGCAGGGAGAACGGGTCGGCCGGCGGGGGCGTCGGCAGCTTCTCCGCCTTCAATTTGTCATCTTTCAGCAGCTTGTCTTCTGCCTTCGGCTCCTTCTTCACCGGCTCGGTCGCCTGCACCGGCTGCACCTCGCCGGCCGGTTTGGTGAACACCACCACCCGCGAGCCGGGGGTCGATGCCCCGCCCACGCTCGTGCCCGGCGGGGGCGGCAGCGGCGACGCCGGCGCCGTCACTTTCGTGCCGGGATACGGCTGCCAACTGGTCGTCGCCGGGGCGGACTGCCCGAACGCCAACGGGCCGGCCAACACCGCCACCAGCAGGCTAGTCGCCGTCGCCGGTGGAGTAGTTCGCCACGCTGTAGTTGGGCGACTCTTGAGTGATCGCGATGTCATGCGGATGGCTCTCCTGGACCGAAGCGGCGGTCACCTGAATGAACCGCGCCTTCGCCCGCAACTCGTCGAGGGTCCGTGCGCCGACGTACCCCATTCCCGACCGCAGCCCGCCGACCATCTGGAACACGAACGGGGTGAGCGGGCCTTTGTACGGCACCCGCCCTTCCACCCCCTCCGGCACCAGCTTGCCGTTCCCTTTCGCCTCGCCCCCGGCTTGTGCGTACCGGTCCGCGCTGCCCGCCTGCATGGCCCCGAGCGACCCCATCCCGCGGTACGCCTTGAAGCTCCGCCCGCGGTACAGGATCATCTGACCGGGGCTTTCCGCCAGGCCGGCGAACAGCCCGCCGATCATCACGCACCCGGCCCCGACGGCGAGCGCTTTGGTGATGTCGCCGGAGTAGCGAATGCCGCCGTCGGCGATGATCGGCACACTCCGGCCGACCACCCCGCTGAGCGAGTTGGCGATGGCCGACATCTGCGGCACCCCAACCCCCGACACGATCCGGGTCGTGCAGATTGATCCGGGGCCGATGCCGCACTTGATCGCGTCGGCCCCGGCGTCGGCGAGCGCTTTCGCCCCGTCCGCCGTCGCCACGTTGCCAGCAATCACGTCGATGCTGTACCGCCTCTTCAGCTCCCGCACCGTCTCGATCACGTTCCGGCTGAACCCGTGGGCCGAGTCCACCCCCAGCACGTCCACCCCGGCGCGGATGAGCGAGTCGGCCCGCTCGTAGTCGAACACCCCGATCGCCCCGCCCACCCGCAGTCGCCCGCGGGCGTCCTTGCAGGCGTTCGGGAAGTTTTCCGTCTTCTCGATGTCCTTGATCGTGATTAACCCTTTCAGCCGGTATTCATCGTCCACCAGGAGCAGTTTCTCCACTTTATTCTCATTCAGGATGCGCTCGGCGTCAGCGAGGGTGGTGTCCTCGGGGGCGGTCACCAGGTTGGTCTTGGTCATCACCTGGTCGATCCGCTGATCGGCGTTGGCCAGGAACTTCAAGTCCCGCCGGGTCAGGATGCCGACCAACTTCTTGTCGTCCCCCACCGTGATCGGCACCCCGCTGATGTGGTGCTGCTGCATGATCTGCCGGGCGGTTCGCACCGTCTCGTCCGGCGGCAGGGTGATGGGGTCGGTGATGACCCCGTTCTCGCTCCGCTTCACCTTGTCCACCTCGCGGGTCTGCGCCGGTATGGACAGGTTCTTGTGGATGATGCCCAGCCCGCCCTCTTGCGCCAGCGCGATGGCCAACTCGCTCTCCGTCACCGTGTCCATGGGGCTGGACAGGATGGGGATGTTCAGGCGGATGGAGCGGGTGAGTTGCGTCCGCACGTCCACCTCTTTCGGCACCACCTCGCTGTACCCCGGTTCGAGCAGCACGTCGTCGAAGGTGATGCCCTGGTAGGCGATGCGATCTTGCATGGGGTGCCCTGCGACCGTGCGGTGGGAAAATGGGGTTTGCCATTATAGGAATGCCCGTGCGTTTTCCGGCTTGCACGGGCACTACTCGGAAAGCAAGCTGCCGGGTGGAAGGTGGGTCCTTCGCGGAGGAGGGGAAATGACGTTCGGCCGGATTGTGCCCGTCGGCCCGCCGACGGCCGACCACGCCCTGCTCGCCCGGTTCGCCGACGAGCGGGATGAGCCGGCGTTCGCCGAGTTGGTCCGCCGGCACGGGCCGACCGTGTTCGGCGTCTGTCGGCGGATGCTCGGCCACCACCAGGACGCCGAGGACGCGGCCCAGGCGGTGTTCGTGGTGTTCGCACGAAATGCGACGGCCATCCGCCGCCGGCAGAGCGTGGCCGCGTGGCTGCACGGGGTGGCGGTGCGGGTGTGCCGCAAGATGCGATCCCGGCGGAAGCCGACTCCCCCGCTCGCGGTCGAACCGAGTGCCGAACCCAGTTGGCAAGACGGCTTGCGGGCGGTGGACGACGCCCTGGCCACGCTGCCGGAATCGCTGCGTCAGCCGGTGGTGCTGTGCTACCTGCACGGCCTCACCCGCGACGAGGCGGCGGTCGAACTCGGCCTGAACGAATCCACCCTCCGCGGGCGGCTCGACCGCGGCAAGGAGCGGCTGCGACGCGAACTCGCCCGCCGCGGCTTCCCGCTCGCCGTCGGGCTGATCGCCGCCGGCATCACCACCCCGCGGCTGTCCGCCGCCGCCCTCGGAACGCTCGTCGGCTCCGCCGTCGGCTCACTCCCACTGTCGGACTCGGTTCGTTCATTCACCACCGGAGTGTTCCCCGTGTCACCGCTCAAGCTCTGGTTCGCCGGCACGGCCGCCGTTGTTCTGCTCCTGGCCGGTGGCGTCGGCTGGCTCTGCCTGCAACCGGCCCCGACCGCCCACGCCGACACGTTCTCCAACCTCGCCAAGCCCGACCCGAAGGCCGGCAAGGCGGACGCCAAGTTGGACGGCGTGTGGACCTGCACGATCGAAGTCGAGGGCGGGAAGTACAAGCGGGACACCCGCATCCAGTTCGTGGACGGTCAGCACCTCGTGTGGGAACTGACCCACACGCAATACAACCTGCCCGCCCCGCAACTCATCACATCGAAGATGAAGTACGAGATCACCAAAGAGGGCGAACTGAAGGCGGAGGTGCTGGAGAAGTGGGCGGGCGAGGACAAGTTGGCGAAGCTGTCGGAGGCCGACCAGAAGCCGCGTGTGTACTCGATGACTTGGGACAAAGAGGGCAAGTCGTTCACCCTGAAGGCGGTGCCGGAATCGGACTCCCCGTGGGCCACGATGGCGTTCACCCGCGGGGGCGAGAAGGGGAAAGCACCGGCCGACCCGCTCGTACCGGAGTCGCTCTCCAAGATCGACCGCAAGATCGCCAAGCTGCCGAAGTTCGCCGCCGAGAAGCAAGGCTACCTGCTGTTGGCCATCGGTGCCGATGCCGACTTCAAGACGTGGCTGGTTCACGACGGCGACACGCTGTACGTGGACGGCAACGGCAACGGCGACCTGACCGACGACACGCCGGTGAAGTGCGACCCGGCCACGAGCAAGCCGAAAAACGGGATGGACGTGTTCGTGGCGAGCGACATCGGCCCGGCGAAGGAGGAGAAGTGCAAGGTGGTGGTCAGCACCTTCCCCGTCTCCGGCACGGAATCGAAAGCACTCATCCTCGTGGTGCTTCGCCCCGGAGCGGCGGGCATGAAGGTGGGGCCGATGGACTTCCGGTTCGCCGACACTCCGGACGCCGCCCGTGTGGTTCACCTCGGCAGCAAGGTTCTGGTCGTGCGGCCGTCGTTCACCATGCCGTCCCATCTGGAAGCGGATAAGGCCGAAGACTTCCGCGTGCAGGTGGGCACGCCGGGCGTCGGGGCGGGCACCTTCGCGTCGGTCACGCACGACGGGCTGAACAAGACCGCCAACCCGGTGGCCGAGTTCACCTTCCAGCCGGCTAGACCGGGCGACAAGCCGGTGGTGGTGAAGGTGGAGTTGAAGGAGCGGTGCTGCGAGGACCAGTTCTTCGCGACGGTGGACGTGCCGAAGGACACCACCGGCGACAAGGCGGCGGTGACCATCCGCTTCCCCGACTACCCGCACGGCTCGGTCACCCCCTTCACCGGCGAAGTGCCCGTCGTGCGGAAGAAGTGAGCGGCCGGATGGTTCGCACCCCTCTCCTCCCACCGGGTGGGCGAATCATCGCCTCCTGTGCGAACCATCCGTCGAGCACCGCGCAACCTACTGGTATGCCGTCAGTTGCGTGATTCTCACGGGTGGCGGTTGGGTCGTGCGAACCATTCCGCACTGTCAGCGGAACCACGGAATGTGCCTGCGGATCGGGACGGATGACCCAGCCGACTGACCCCAAACGAAAGTGACACCCACCTATCACGTCCGTTTGACACCCGTTGGCCCATCGGATAGCCTCGGCGGACACCGCGAGGCGTGCCGAACGGGCCAACCCGCCGGTGACAGGCTGCGCGCAGCATCAACACATGTTCGGCGAGGGAGGGTGGGGCCGTGCGTCTGACATTCACCCTGGCAAGACGGTGCGTCTCCGATGCTCCTTCCGTTTCACCGTCCGCTGTCGTGCCACTGATCGCCCTCCTGGCTCTCTTCGCTAGTGGAACCCGCGCCAGCGCCGGCATCGGCTCCTGGGGAGACGCGATCGCCCATGTCGGCGACGGTGGGCACGAGGCCTGGGTGATCGGGAAGTCGCAGGACATCGGTTACAAGTACAGCCACGTTGCCGTGTTTGGGCTCAACGTCTGGACATGGGACGGGACGTACTGTGTCTATCAACGATTTGAGAAGCAGTACGTGGCTATCACGCCGGCACAAGCCGCCAAACTTCTGAGGAAGGATGAACGCGATTTGCAGCCGCCGTTTGCGTACCGCTGTCCGCTCGGCTTGTTCGTTTTCGGTCCGATCCTGGCGTTGGGAGGATTTGGTTGGTATTGGCAAGTGCGCGCCAAGCGGAAGCGGGCGGCACGGGAGGCGGGGACTGCCGGGGAGCTCGCTCTCAAGAAGGAGTACCGGGAACCGATCGACCAACCGGCTCCGGCCGGGCCCCCGACGGGCGGCGGGGCGAACCACTGCCGCGGTTGCCAGCGGGCGATGAACTTCTGGTCGGAGGACGGGTACTGTGACGGATGCCAAACCGGGCGCGCGAGGCGAGGCACCTGAGACGGTGGGGCCAGTGGCAAAACTACGCCGTCCCAGGCGCTGCACCTGACACCGGCCGCATGTAGGCTCTCTCACGGTACAGTTCAGGTGCCCCGCCGCGGCTGAGCGGGGTCGTTCGTCAGTCGCTCATTCGCTCCGCACGGAAGACTGGGCGGGAAAGAGGGTTTGTTGGAAAAAGCCCTCTTCTTCCCCCGGGTGGGTGACGATCTCGTTCCGTCGGTAGCGGTATGCCCCCGCCTTGTTCCCCGCCCCTACCTTCCGCCACAGTCGGCCACACTCGGCTTCGAGGATAATGCGGAAGCGGATGTTGTTCTTCCGCACCGCGTCCGGCAGGGCGTCCCAGATCTCCTCGCGGGTCATGCCGTCCGGGTCGTCGTGCGGCAGCACGGCCAGGATGGTGGTTCGTAGCTCGTCCTTCCGGTCATCCTCCCGCCCCTCGCGGAGCGCCCGTCGCCGGCCGTGCGGGTCGGTGGACTTCGGCGCCCGCCGCAGTTCCATCGCCACGTCCACGAACCCGACCAGCGCCCCCGAGCCGCGGGTGCCGGTGCCCTCACCGCCGTCGCTCTTCCGCGGGTGATGCACCACGCACACCAGAATCGCCGACGCAGCGTCACGATTCGGTGTCGTCGGTCGCGTGGGCGGCGGTCTTCTTCAACTCCGGCAGGTGTTCGGCGAGCACCTCGTGCAGCACGTTCATCGTCACCGGGCGGACGATCACCTCACCGCCGCCGGCGGACATGGCGTCGTCCACCCACGCCCGCTGGTCGTCGTTCAGCAGCACCACGGCGGCCAGATCCCGCTGCTGGGCGTCGGCCGCCCGCACCACCCGCTTGAAAGCGTCCAGCCCCTCGCGGCCGAGCGCGCCGGCGTCGATCAGGCAGGCGTGGAACGGCTGCTGCACGTACCGCTTCACCACCTGATCCGGGTCGATGGAGATGATGACTCGGCTGAACCCGTACTCCCGCAGCTTCTCGCGGAAGACGGCTTGCAGCTTCGGGTTCGGTTCGGCCACGAAGATGGAGAGCGGCCCCTCCGCCCGCCGGCTGTTGTGCGTACCGGCGTCCGAGCCTGTCAGCTCCACGCGGCACTTCTTGATGGCGTCGAGGAAGGCGGTGGGGGTCTGGAACCGCTGGCCCGGTTCGAGGGCGATGGCCTTGGCGATCAGCCGCACGAGCGGCGGCGGCAGGTGCCGCGAGCGGGCCTCCCGCTCCAGGGCCGGCTCGACCTCCTCGAACCGCCGGCGGCTCATCCGGGTGTGAGCGTTCTTGGTGGGCGGCAGGAGGGGGGCACCGGCGACCATCTCGTACAGCACGTGCCCGAGGAAGTAGATGTCGCTCCGCACGTCCCCGCTGGGCACGCTCGTGGCCTTCTCCAGGCCGGCGTAGTCCACCGTCCGCTCGGCCCGCTCATCCTTCTCCGACTTCCGCCCGACCACCATGACCTCCGGCACGTCGGTCACTTCGGCCAGCCCGAAGTCCACCAGCTTGGCGATCTTGTCGGTGCCGAGCAGGATGTTGGACGGCTTGATGTCGCGGTGGGTCAGCCCGCGGGAGTACGAGTAGGCCAGCCCGTTCACCGACTCCTCCATGATGCGGAGCGCCTCGTCCACCTCGACCGTCTTGCGGATTTGCAGGATGTCGCGGAGGTTGCCACCTTCCACGAAGTCCATGACGATGAAGTGCGAGCCGGTGGAGGCATCCTTGCCGACGTTCAGGATGCGGACGATGTGCGGGTGGTCGAGGGACATGCCCAGCCGCCCCTCCCGCTCGAACGACTCGATCCGCTTGGGGGTGTCCAGGTGGCGGCGGCGGAGCACCTTGATGGCCACCACCCGCCCGCTGCGGGGGTCGTCCCCGCGGTACACGCGGCCGAAACTGCCGGACGCGATCTTGTACAGCAGGCGGTACCCGCCGAGGAAGTAGCCGTCCGACTCGCCCTTGAGCAGCTTGCCGCTCTGGAACGGGGTGAGCAGCCGCTTCCGCTCCATCAATTTGGCGAAGTCGGCGGCCGACCCCTTCGGGTCGTCGAACTCGTACAGCAGCTCGCGGGCGGTGCCCTCCTCGATCAGCCCGCAGCGGACGGCGAGTTGGGCCAGGTCGTTGGCGTCGGCGGGTGAAGACATGACGGTACGGCACGCAAGCGGATGGGGATGCCGACAGGATACCAAATGCCCCCACCTTGGGGGAAGCGGGGAAGCGGGGACTCGAAGGCTTCACCGCCGGCACAGGCGGTCGGCCAGTTGCTCGATCAGGATTTCCAACTGCACCCGGCGGTCGGTCAGCCGATCCGCTTCGGCACACGCCTCCATCGCCTCGGTGATTCGCTCGGCCCCGACCGCCGCCCACTGCTTCACCGCCGCTTGCTCCGTCCGCTCGCCGTCCGGCGTCGCCCCGCCGAGCGACACCAGCAACGCCGCCCGCAGCACGTCCAACAGCATTCCCACCACCGCCGACGCCCGCTCCCGCTTCGGCCCGCTCTCCTTGCCCGCGTCGGCCACGAACTCGTTCACCTGCTTGGCCAGGGCGAAGGCATCCGGCTTCGTCACGGTGAAGGCGTTCAGCACTGCGCGGCGGAACTCGGCCACGGCGGGGTCGGCCAGCGCCAGCGCCCGACCGACGCACCCGCCGCTCAGCCGCACGAGTCTCTCCAAATCCGCCGGGTCGGTCACACCCTGGTCGATGAGCACCAGCTTCAGGTCGGCCGACGCGAGCGGGTTGAACCGCACCACCTGACACCGCGACAGGATGGTCGGCAGTTGTGTGTCGGTGCCGGTGGCCAGCAGCACCAGCACCGACCCCTGTGGCGGCTCTTCGAGCGACTTGAGCAGGCAGTTGGCGGCCTCCTCGTTCAGCAAGTCGGCTTCGTCCAGCACGCACACCCGCCCCTTGCCCCGCACCGGCCGCAGGGCCAGATTGCCCACCACGTTCTGCGCCACGTCGACGGTGAACTCCAGCTTGTCGTCCGACCGGGTGAACACGACGAAGTCCGGGTGCGTCTCGGCGGCCACCTGCGCACACGCCGGGCAGTGGTCGCACGGGGTGAACTCGGCCGGCGGGCGTTCGCACAACACCGCCTTGGCGAACTCGGTGCTGAACCGCCGCTTGCCCACCCCGGCCGGGCCGACGAACAGGTACGCATGACCGAGCCGTCCGCGGTGGTAGGCGGCGAGCAGTTGCTGCCGGGCGGCGTCGTGTCCGCGAACGTCCGTCCAGCCCATCAGAGCACCCCGCGGGCGGCGAGGTGAGACCGCACCTGGGCGAACACCTCCTCGTGAACCCGATCAACAGTCCCGCTGGCGTCGATCACTCTGTGCGTGTCCGGCCAGTTGGCGACCTCGAACAAGAAGCCGTCTCGCACCCGCTGGAAGTACCAGTCGCCGCGGCTCTCCACTCGATCCGTAGCAGTCGGCTTCCGCCGCGTGCGGGCCACCCCCACCGGCAGGTCGAGTACCAGCGTCAGGTCGGGTTCCACACCACCGGTGCTGAACCGGCCGATCGTCCACAGGTCGGCCGGGTCCAACCCGCCGGCGTGCCCCTGATACACCACGTTCGCCAGCAGGAAGCGATCCGAAATGACCACCTCCCCGCGGGCGAGCGACGGGCGGATGACGCGCTCCACCAGTTCGGCCCGGCTGGCCATGAACATGAGCGACTCCGCCCGCATGCTCATCTGCGTCTGCCGGCCGTACAGCAGGATCTCCCGCAGTTTCGCCCCGATGTCGGTGCCGCCGGGGTCGGTGCAGGTGGTGACGGTGTGCCCGAGGGATCGCAGGCGGTCGGCGAGCAACCCGAGCTGGGTCGATTTGCCGGTGCCGTCGATGCCATCGAGGCAGATGAACGTGGGTCGGTCGGGGGACGGCATGACGGCTCTCGACTTTTGTAGCCGGGGTCTGTGACCCCGGTCCGACCGGCCTCACAGACCCCGGCTACAGTTCCGAAACGGTGCCCAGAATTTGGCCTGGGTGCAGTGTATCCGCCGGGCGGGCGAACTGCTCGCTCAAGGTGCCGCTCACCGGGGCGGGCAAGTCCACCACCGCTCCGCGGATGCGGACCTCCGCCACCCGCTCGCCCTCCAGCACCCGCTCCCCGACGCCGACGTGCCACAGCCCGAACGTGACGGGCGACGAACCGAGATCGGGCAGTGTGATGGGGTTCATCAAATGTACTCCGCACTCTCCGAGTGCGGTGAAATCGGGACCGCACTCGGAGAGTGCGGAGTACTTTCAGGCGACTGCCACCACCTTGCCGATCACCGCCGACCGCTCCACCCAGCCGTTCACTTTGCCGATGTTGTTGCCGATGAGCACCCGCTCGCCGTCGATCTCCTTCACCAGATGCAACAGGTAGTTCCCCTTCCACGCCACCAGCACCGCGTCATCAACCCGCACGACGGCCGGATGGACCGGGGCGAGCGTCACCAGTTGCCCGCTCTCGATCCGCCCCCGCATCGACCCGCCGACCGGCCGCACCTGCACCGTCCGCCCGGCGAGCAGCCCGTCGCGAGCGTCGTTGACTCAGCCCATTGCGGCACCATGCTGTAGGTCGCGGTCGAGCGGGTGCGAAGCACCGCGAGGCCCGACGGCGGACTACGCCCACAACTCTTCAATGTTGGTCGTCCCACGGCAAGCGTCGGGGAAAGTCTCTGCGACAATCCGCCACGCCTGACTGTCCCAACTCAAGTACCCGGACGAAGCAGCCACGATTGGGTACTCTCCCTTCACCGCCGGACGTCGCATGTCGAACAGATAGAAGATCCCGCCACCGTTGAAGGCGATGGGCAACGTATCCGGCATGTAATGCGGGAGTTGGTAGGCCAGCAGCATCGCACGGACTCCACCGCTCGGGCAAAGGGCCGAAAAAAAGCCGAACTCACGCTCTCCGGTTCGGGCCCACCCGCCGTCCGACCAGCGGAGCAAAGAAAGATACGAGGCCGGAAG
Organism: Planctomycetia bacterium; assembly: GCA_031387445.1. Taxonomy (GTDB): domain Bacteria; phylum Planctomycetota; class Planctomycetia; order Gemmatales; family Gemmataceae; genus JALHQU01. The sequence continues at coordinate 2,077 of JANNDF010001110.1, read as the reverse complement.
CGGGCGGGTCGGGATCACCCACGCGGACGGTAGGCCGCGTACAACGGGTCAATCGGTGGGAACGGGTTCTGCTGACTTCGGTTGACCGTCTCCACTTCTTCGGCCGTGATCGGCAAGCCGACTTCGGCAACGAACCGATCCAAGACAGCTTGTGGTGCGCCCGGTTCCTTCTGTGTCGTGTCGAACACACTGTCCCAATCCATCGGTGTGGCCTCTTGATTTCGCTTGCCGTCGGGCCTCACGTCCCCTGCGGGGACAATTCGACCACGACCTACAGTGCGGCTCAGTGCGGTACCATGTCGGCGGCGTGGTAGCTGCTGCGGACGAACGGGCCGGCGACCACCTGCGAGAAGCCGAGCAGTCGGGCCTTCGCGGCCAGGTCGTCGAACTCGCCTGGCGGCACGAACCGGGCAATGGGGATGTGCTTGAGCGTCGGGGCGAGGTACTGGCCCATCGTCAGCACGTCGCAGTTGATCGCCCGCAGGTCGGCCAGCACGTCGAACAGCTCGTCGACCGTTTCGCCCAGGCCGAGCATCAGCCCCGCCTTCGTCACCATCTTCGGGTCACGCCGTTTGACTCGCTCCAGTAAGTCCAGGCTCCGCCGGTAGTCCGCACGACCGCGGGCCACGCGGTACAACCGCGGGACGGTTTCGAGGTTGTGATTGAACACCTCAGGCTTGGCATCCGTCACGGTGTCGATGGCCGCACCGTTGCCCAGGAAGTCGGGCGTCAGCACTTCCACCGCCGCACTGGTGCGGCTCCGTACGGCTTCGATGCACTTCACAAAATGGTCCGCCCCGCCGTCGGGCAAATCGTCCCGCGTCACCGACGTAATGACGACATGCTTCAACCCCAGCCGGGCCGAGGCTTCCGCCAACCGTGCCGGTTCGTCAGCTTCCACCACGTCGGGCGTGCCCATCTTCGGCACCGAGCAGAACCCGCACGGCCGCGTACACATGTTCCCCAGGATCATGAACGTGGCGGTGCGGCGGCTCCAGCACTCGGAGCGGTTCGGGCAGCGCGCACTCTCGCACACCGTTTCCAGCCGCAGTTCGTCGATCACCCCGCGGGTGTAGAAGTTCTCGTTGCCGGTGGGCAACGGCCGCTTCAACCACGCCGGCAGCCGGCGGGTGGCGAGGGCGTCCGGGTCGGTCGGTCTTTCAATGACGGTGAGCGTACGCATGGCGTGACAGTTGGAGGACGGAGAACGGCCGGCGGTGGGGGGCGTTGCCACCCACGACCGCACGGCGGAGGGCGAAGGTATCACAGAGGGCGTCGAGCAACTTCTGCCGCACGCCGGCGGGCATCACCCGCAGGCTGGTCTCGCGTTGCAGGCTGGTCATCGGCACCGGGTCGGCGTCCACGTTCACGAATCGGAACGGTTCCAGGTCGGGGTGGACGTTCACCACCACGCCGAACAGCGTCACCCCGTTCCGCACGGCCGTGCCGACGTGGGCGAACCGCCGCCCGCGGACGCGAACCGACACGTCGGCTTCGTCCACGTCCACCGGGAGCGAGTAGGCCGCGGCCACGCTCGCCACCGCCCGGAGCAGCCGGCGGACGTACTCACCTGGGCTGATGCCGAACGTGCCGATCGGCAACACCGGGTAACACGTCACCTGCCCCGGCAGGTGGAGTAACGCCCCGCCGCCGCGGGGGACGAAGTACAGCGGCAGGTTGTGGGCGACCAACTCGGCGTCGGTCATCCGCACGTCGGTTCGGCTCCCTTCGCGGCCGACGGTCACGGCCGGCGGGTGGTCGCAGAACAGCACGGCGGACGAGCCGGGTGCGCCGGACACGTCGTACACCAGGCGGCGTTGCAGGGTGGTCAGTTGTTCGACGGGCAGCGGCGCGTGCGGGTCCACCCATTCGACGCGGGCGTCAGAGTCGGGGGTGGGGTCGGTCATGCGTCCGGTGGCGGGTGTGCGGGGAATCCGTAGGTAGTTTACCACCCGGTGGAAGGGTTGGAACGGGAACCTCACCCCCCGGCCCCCTCTCCCAGGGGAGAGGGGGTGTTCAAGCCCCTCAACTTGTTCGTCTCCGCCGCGAGCCGTGTCCCCTTGAACACCCCCTCTCC
>JANNDF010001083.1:0-2523 GCA_031387445.1 Planctomycetia bacterium | reverse complement strand
CTCACGTCGCGCCGCTCGCCTAAACTCACCTCATGCCGAAATCCTTCCTCACCGCCGAGTGGCGGAACCTGATCCTCGCCAACTACCCGCTGCCGGACGCGGTCGCCGCGGCCCACCTGCCGCCGGGTGTGGAGTTGGACCGCTACGAGGGGCAGGCGTTCGGCAGCCTTGTCGGGTTCCAGTTCCTGAACACGAAGGTGCTCGGCATCGGCTGGCCGGGATTCCGCCACTTCCCGGAGTGGAACCTCCGCATCTATGTGACGTACCAGGGTCAGCGCGGGGTCTGCTTCGTGCGGGAGTACGTGCCGCAACGGTTCATCTGCTGGGTCGCCCGCACCATCTACAACGAGCCGTACTACCCCGCCCGCATGAGCATGGCCATCGACAACAAGCCGGACGCGATCAGCGCGACGTACACGGTGGACTTCGGCGGGAAGGTGCATTCGCTGACGGCCACGGGAAGGAAGCCCGCCGTTCGGCCCGGCCCGGAGAGTTTGGAGCACTTCTTCAAGGAGCACAGTTGGGGGTTCGGCCGCACGCACAAGGGGAAGTTGCTTCGCTACGAGGTGAGCCACCCGGAATGGGACGTCTACCCGGTGACGAGTTTCGCGGCGGACGTCGATTGGGCGAAGCTGTACGGCCCGGCGTGGGCGCCGATGAACGGCAAGGAACCGGCGTCGGTGGTGCTGGCCGCGGGCAGCGGGGTGAGCGTCTTCCCGCACGGGACGGTATAACGAAATGGTTAGCCGCGAGGCAACGCCGAGCGCGCTCGGCGTTGCCTCGCGGCGAACCAAGACACCGCCGGAATTCAGCCATGTCCGAATCGTTCACCTACGCGAAGGCCGGTCTCGACCTGGAGAAGTACGCCGAGACGATGGCCGGCATCGCCCCGATGCTCTCGCGCACCTGGGACAAGCGGGTGTTCCCCCCGCCGTTCCCGCCCCGCAAGGGCGGCAAGGGCAGCGGCGGGTTCGCCAGCCTGTTCGACCTGAATCCCGACGGCAAGTACCGCCACCCGGTGCTGGTGACGTGCACCGACGGCGTGGGCAGCAAACTGAAGATCGCGGCACTGATGCGGAAGTACGACACCGTCGGCATCGACCTCGTGGCGATGAGCGTGAATGACCTGATTTGCACCGGCGGGGAGCCGCTCACGTTCCTCGACTACATCGCCATGCCGGCGGACGACACCGAGTTGACGAAGCAGTTGGTGAAGGGCATCAGCGACGGCTGCCTCGAATCCGGGTGCGCGCTGGTGGGTGGCGAAACGGCCATCCTGCCCGACTTCTACGCGCCCGGTGATTTCGACACCGCCGGGTTCGCCGCCGGCGTGGTCGAACGGGACGCGATCATCGACGGCAAGCACATCCGGCCCGGTGACGTGCTGGTGGGACTCGCCAGTAGCGGAGTGCATTCGAACGGGTACAGCCTGGTGCGGAAGATCGTGTTCGAGGCGGCCGGGCTGAAGGTGCACGACAAGTGTGCCGAGATCGGCGGGAGCATCGGCGAGGCGCTGCTCACCCCCACACGGCTGTACGCCAAGCCGATTCGCGCGATGCTCGCCGCGGTGCAGACGCCCGACTTCGCCATCAGCGGATTGGCGAACATCACCGGCGGCGGCATCCCGGACAACCTCGGCCGCATTCTCCCACCAACCTGTCGGGCGATCGTGAAGCGGGGCACGTGGCCGGCGCCGCCGGTGTTCGGCTGGCTGCAGCGCCTCGGCAATGTGGCCCAGGCTGAGATGGACCGCGTGTTCAACGGCGGCATCGGGTTCGTGGTGGTCTGTCGGCCGGCGGTGGCGGACGCGGTGGTGAAGGCGGTCGGCGAAGCGTGGGTGATCGGCGAAGTGACGGGAGGCGACGTGGGAGTCGAGATCGCCAACTGAGTCTTCGCCGCGAGCGAGCGAACGAGAGGCAAGTTGGAGTCCGTGTCTCCAACCTGTGGGTGAACGATGAAACCCCCACCTCTCCCCGTTGGGGAGAGGTCGCCGGCGTGAGCGCAGCGAACCCGGCGGGTGAGGGGTTCTGTCTCCGAATGGAGGGAGGCCGTGAGCATCGATCGCCGGCTGATCGTCTTCGCCCGGCAGATGCGTCGGGTACCGTCCCCGACGGAGAAGCTGGTGTGGCGGTTGCTCCGGAGCCATCGGCTGAGCGGGTTCCGCTTCCGCCGACAGCACCCGGTTGAGCCGTACATTGCCGACTTCTACTGTGCGGTGGCCCAGTTGGTGATCGAATTCGACGGCGACACGCACGTGGGCCAGGAGGAGAACGACCGGGTGCGAACTCAGTTGCTGGAATCGCGAGGGTTCAAAGTGTTGCGGTTCTGGAATTCGGAGCTGTTCGATGACAGCGAGACGGTGATTGAGGCTATCTACCGCGAGTGCGTGCGACGAGTATCGAACGATTCGCGGTTCGTCGGCCGGCTGAGCGAGTGGGGGCAGTTCGCCCCGCCGACGACTCCGGGATGAGGAACGCGCCCCTCACCCGCCGCCCTCGCTCCGCTCGGTGCGGCGACCTCTCC
>JANNDF010001078.1:0-2415 GCA_031387445.1 Planctomycetia bacterium | reverse complement strand
ACTTGTGAAGGTTCCTGGGCCTCCGCGGAAGAAGAGGAAGGGCATTCGTCTTGAACACCCCCTCTCCATGACATGGAGAGGGGGTCGGGGGGTGAGGTCCGCGGAAACAGCCCCAGCACATGCACTTCCTTCCCGTCCCACTCGGCCGTCACTTCCACGCCCGGAATGACCCGCAGCCCACTCCCGGCGGCCGCTTCGACCGCATCCTGCACGCCGGCGAACGTGTCGTGATCGGTAATCGCGAGAGCGTCGAGTTTCGCCGCCCGTGCGTACGCCACCACCTGCGACGCGGTGAACGCGCCGTCGCTCGCGGTGGTGTGCAGGTGCAAGTCGGCGGCCACCCGCCGGGTCAGCCGGGCGGTCTGCTGGCACAGGGCGGTGAACGGGTCGCCTCTTGGCATTTTCGATTGCGGAATGTTGATTACGGGAAGCGGACTGACGGACAGGTCACGTCACCGGAGATTCCGCCTTCACCGGTTCGGGTTCGATGACGGGCGGAGACGGCGTGTCTTCACTCCGCGTTCCGCACTCCGCACTCCGCATTTTCGACACCTTGTCGAGGATGCCGTTGACGAACCCGGGCGAGTCTGCGGTGCCGAACCGCTTGGCCAGTTCGACGGCCTCGTTGATGAGCACCGGCACCGGCTCGGCGGTGTGCAGCAGTTCGTAGGCGCACAGGCGAAGCACGTTGCGGTCGGACGGCAACATGCGGGTGATCCGCCAGTTCTCGGCCGTGGCGGTGAGGACGACATCGATGGCGTCGCGGTGGGCCTTCACCCCTTTGAACAGTTCGAGGCAGAAGGCGGCGCTCTTGGGGTCTCGCGGGATGCGGTCGTTCGCGAACGCCGTCGCCGCCTTCTCGGACATGGGCTTGCGGTTCTGATCCAACTGGAACAGCAGTTGAAGAGCGACTTCACGGGCACGGGAGCGGCGGAACATCAACGCGGACCTCGGGGCTGGCACTCGTATGGTAGCGGTTGCCGGCCGGAGGTGGGTTCGAGATGCGAATTGCGTTGCCCCAGACCGACCCGTGCGACGGGTGCGGCAAGTGTTGCCACGGCATCGGCCTGCCGCCGTTCGAGGCGGCGAACCCCGAGTTCGGGCCGCAGCCGGTCGTCACCCGCGGCATGACCGCCACCCAGTTCGACACCGCCGCGTTCGACACCGAACTGTTCCTGTGCATGCCGTCCGAGTTGCGGCTCGCGCACGCCGAATTGGTGCTGAACCTGACCGCCGACCCGTCGGGCACGCCGTGCGCGTGGTACGACGCGGCGGCGGATCGGTGCCGGCACTACGACTGGCGACCGGGCACCTGTCGGCAGTTCACCCCCGGCAGCGACGAGTGCGTGAAACTGCGATCGGCCCCCGACGCCGTGCTCGTGTGGCAGGACGACAACACCCCCGAGCGGTGGCGAAACCCAAGAAGGAGCGCGGAACGGGGAGTGCGGAGCGCGGAATGATCGAAGCCAGCCGGCCATTCCGCGCTCCCCGTTCCGCATTTCGCGCTTGCCCGTCACTCAATTCGCGTGTTCGCCTCCGGTAGCCAGCCGATCACCCCGCCCGGCAGTTCCACCTGCACCCACCCGCCGCGGCAGAGGCGTGGGGTCACTTCCGCCGCGCGGGGTAAATCACCTTCCAAACGCGGCGGGTAGGTGTCGCCGTTCCCCTTGCGGAGGGTGGTCTGGCGGGTGAGCACGAGCGGGGGCGGTTCGGCCGACGCCTCGCGGTGCAACTGCCACACTGCAACGCCTGCCACTGCCAGCAACACGCCCCCGAGGACCGCCACCGGGACGGCCCAGCCGTCGCGGGCGGTGAACCGCCGGGCGAGGCCGACCACCACCAGCAACACGCCGACCGCCGCGATCACGAACACGTCCCACGGGCTGAGCCGCGTCCGCAGCCCGGACGGCTTGTCCGGGCGAACCCCTTGCGGGTAGGGCACGGCGTCGCGGAGGGTTTCGAGCTGGCGGATCAGTTCGACATCCGACGGCGTTTCGCGGAGGCCTTCGCGGGCGGCGAGGATGGCGCCCGGCAAATCGCCGGCGAGGGCGTGGGCGCGGCTGCGGTTGGTGGCGAGCGCGGGGGAGCGGTTGCCGGCCTGCCACTCGGCGTCGTACCCCTTGGCCGCCTCGATGAAGTGCGGGCGGGCGGCCCTGGCGTCGTCGCGCGCCTCCACCCCGCGACCGAACGCGGCGTCCGGCTGACCGAGGGCGAGGAGGAGCGTGAGGGGGAGCATGGGGTGATGTTAGTGGTTCATTGCACCTGAACGGAGGGGTTCACGAGCCCTCACCTCTCCCCTGCGGAGCGGGGGAGAGGTCGCCGGAGTGAGCGGAGCGAACCGGGCGGGTGAGGGGGCGGAAGGGGAATCTACCCCCTCACCCGGATCGTCCGCTCCGCTCCCGATCCGACCTCTCC
>JANNDF010001068.1:0-2078 GCA_031387445.1 Planctomycetia bacterium | reverse complement strand
CTCGGCGGGTTCGTCGGCAACATGCTGGGCGACTGGATCTGGTGGCGCTACCGCAAAGAAATCAACGGCGACCCGGACGCTCAGTGAAGTAGTTCTTCGGCCTGAAAGGCCGGGTTCTGTCAGCCCAGGTCGGAGCGAGCGCAGCGAGCGGAGGCCTGGGTGCCAATGCGTATTTGGAACCGCCCTGAAGGGGCGGGTTCAGTCGCCGAATCCGCCCCTTCAGGGCGGGGGTGTTTGCAGCCCCGTAACCCAGGCCTGACGGCCTGGGCTGACAGAACCCGGCCTTTCAGGCCGAAGAACTACGCCACCACCGCCTTGATGACCTCGCCGTGAACGTCGGTCAGCCGCATGTCGCGGCCGCCGAAGCGGAACGTCAGCTTGGTGTGATCCACCCCGAGCAGGTGCAGCATGGTGGCGTGCAGGTCGTGCATCTCCGCCCGGCCGTCCGCCACCTTGTACCCGAACTCGTCGGTGCTGCCGTAGCTGACGCCGCCCTTCGCCCCCCCGCCGGCCATCCACATCGTGAACCCGAACGGGTTGTGGTCGCGGCCGTCGCCCCCCTGGGCGAACGGGGTGCGGCCGAACTCCCCGCCCCACACCACCAGCGTGGAGTCGAGCAACCCCTTCGCTTTCAGGTCCGTCAGCAGTGCGGCGATGGGCTGATCGACCGCACGGGCGTTCTCTTCATGCCCCTTCTTCAGCCCGCCGTGCTGGTCCCAGCGGTCGTTCCCGCCGATGCTCGGGCAGGTCAGTTCGATGAACCGCACGCCCTTCTCCACCAGCCGGCGGGCGAGCAGGCATTGCGTGCCGAAGCTGACCGTGTGCGGGAACTTGCTGTCCAGCCCGTACAGCGCCTTCGTCGCGTCGCTCTCCTTGCTCAGATCGGCCAGTTCGGGCACCACCGTCTGCATGCGGAACGCCGTCTCGTAGTTGGCGATGGCCGAGTCGATGGCGTCGTCCTTCGCGCCACCCAGCGCGTCCAGTTTCCGCATCAGGTTCAGTTTCGACTTCTGCCGCCCCGGCTCCTTCTCCAACGGCAGCACATACGCCAGCGGGTTCTTGCCCGCCTTCAGCACGCTCCCCTGGTGGGCCGCCGGCAGGAACCCGCTGTTGAAGTTGTCCAGCCCGCCGGGGGGGATCAGCCCGCCGTTGAGGATGACGAACGTGGGCAAGTCCTTGTTGCCGCTGCCGAGGCCGTAGCTCGTCCACGCCCCCCAACTCGGCCGCCCCTGCACCCCCGCCCCGGTGTGCAAGAAGTAATTCGCGCTCGTGTGCTCGCTGAACTTCGACGTGAGCGACTTCACGAACGCCAGGTCGTCCACACACTTGGCCACGTGGGGGAACAGGTCGCTCACCCACGCCCCGCTCTCCCCGTACTGCTTGAACTTCCACGGGCTGGCCATCACCTTGCCCACGTTGGCGAACTGCGTCGGCTCCACTTTGGTGAGCACCTTGTGCGGGTCTTGCCCGTTGAACTTCTCCAGCGCCGGCTTGTAGTCGAACGTGTCCACCTGGCTCGGCCCGCCGTCCATGTACAGGAAGATGACGGCCTTCGCCTTCGCCGTGTGGTGCGGCTTCGCCAGCACGCCGTCGCCGCGGGCCTGGTCGGTGAGCAGCGACGCGAGCGCCACGCCACCGAACCCGGCGGCCGAGCGGAACAGCCAGTCACGACGCGAAAGCATGATAGTTCCCCAGATTTTTCACCGCCGAGAGCACAAGAGGGCACATGAGAGAAGGACAGAGAAGAATTCGGAAGAGAGCACTCTGCTTTCATGCTCTTCTCTCTCGTGCCCTCGGCGGTGAATCTCTTCATCTTCACCAGCAACTACTTCTTCGATTCGCCCCGCAGGTCCAGCATCGCCTCGCCGAACGCCTTGCCCATCGCCAGCATGTTCTTCGCGCTGCCGAGGTAGTGGTACGGGAAGTCGCTGCCCAGCTTGTTCCACTCGTCGACGTTCTCCTTCCACCCCTTCTTGAACACCGCCTCGGCCTCCGTGTCCCACAGCACGTCCGTCTTCACCAGGGCCACGTTGCCCTTGAACGCCGTGTCGCCCACGCCGACCGCCTGCGCGTCCTTG
>JANNDF010001066.1:0-3847 GCA_031387445.1 Planctomycetia bacterium | reverse complement strand
GAGAGATGTTCCCGGTACAACAACGGGCACCGAAGACCGGCCGAGCGTAACCCGCTGCGGCCCCAAAGGCTCGCCGAAATCGAGCTTTTCAAACCAAATTCCACTCGCCGGGAATTGCTGGGTGACGGCGACATCCCGGGGGTCGAGTTCCCGCAGTTTCGTCAGCTTGCTCAACTCCTTAACCCCGGCGTCCGTCACCTTCGGCCCGCCGACCCACAGTTCCCGCAGGTCGGTCATCGGCGCCACCGCCTTCATCCCCTCGTCGCTCACGCCAGGGCCAGTGAAGGCGAGGGCGATGAGTCGCTTGAGCGCGGTCAAACTCCCAAAGCAAGTCCGCCTTACACCTCGACCGTCATCCCCGGTTCGCCGACGGCCACGTTCGCCAGCCCGCCGGCGACCAGTTCGGCCGCCACTTCGGCCCAGTACCGCGGCTTGATGTGAACCGCGTACACCCGCACGCCCGGCGGCAGCCGCTTCACCGCGGCCAGGAACTGCGCGGTCGTGTGGTGGTCACTCACGTCCGCCAGTTCCGCCATCCGGTTCGGGAACGAGCACTCCAGGAACACCGCCCGTAGCCGCGGCCAGTTGGCCAGCGCGGTCAGCACGTCGGGCACCGGGGCGGTATCGACCAGCACGGCCACCGCGGACGACTTGTCGTCGATCAGGTACCCCACCGTCGGGATCGTGTGCCGGAGCGGGATGGGCGTGACGGTGTAGCCGCCGACGGCGAACGGGCGGTCGGGCACCACCGGATGCACCGCCACGAACGGCGGCATCTGCCGCGACATGCCGATGAAATCGGGCATCAGCCGACCGTTGAACAGGTCCGATTGCAAGGTGTCGAGCGTGTGCGGCAGGCCGAACACCTGCGGACACTGGTCGCCGATCTGGTACACGTTGTCCAGGAAAATGGGCAGACCGGCGACGTGGTCGATGTGGGCGTGGGTGAGCAGGACGTGGGAAATTGCCGTCTGTTCGCCCAGGGGGATACTACCCAGTGGCCCGGCGTCGATGGCCAGCCGGCCGTCGATGACGAACCCGCTGAGCGGGTGCCCCGGCAGTCCGGCGGCCGACGCGGACAGAACTTGGACTCGCATACACCACCGACGGCGGATCGGGATTGTGGACCGCGGCCGGTGTACGATACCCTGCGACCCGTGTTCCGGGGAAGAGGAGGCCGGTGCGAACTCACCCCCGGCCCGTCCCTCGTCGCATACGGACACCGCCCTCGGACTCACCCATGCCCCGACCCGGCAAAGTCAACGTCGGCCTGATCCTCAGCCTGCTGCTGAACGCGGCGCTGGCGGCGGGCGTGGCCTACCTGTTGTTCGGCCCGAAGCCCAAACCACCCGGCGGGGGCACCGCCGGCACGGCCGAACTGCCAGCGGCCGGCGAGGTGAGCGCGCTCGGGCGGGTGCAGCCGACCGGGGGGCTGATCGCCGTGTTCGGGCCGCCCGGCGACCGGGTGGTCAAGTTCCACACCCCGCTGGGGGATCGGGTGGACAGCGGCACCAAGCTGGCCACGCTGTCCGGCGAGGGGGAACGGGAGTCGCAGGTCAAGGCGCTGGAAGCGCAGATCGCGGAGGCCGGTGCCCTCCGCGAGGCGATCCTGGCGAGCCAGGAGGCGAAGCTGGCGGACATCGACGCCGAGACGAACCAGGCGGTGGTGTCGGCCGAGCAGGACGGCAAAGCGCTGGACGCCAAGCTGAAGGCGGTGGACGCCCAGCAGAAGCGGGCGCTCGCCACGCAGAACCGGCTGAAGTCGGCCCGCGAAGCCGGCGTGAAGGTGTCCTCCCAGGAGCAGGACGAAGTGGACGCGCTGCTCGCGCAAGCGGACGCCGAGCGGGAGGCGACCCTGGCCCAGCAGGAGAAGTTGAAGGTGGTGAAGGACGAGGGGAAGAAGTCGGTGGCGGCGAAGAAGGCGACGGTGGAGGCCGAAACGAAACGGGCCCTCGCCCAGGTGCCGCTCACCACCCTGGAAGCGAACCTGAAGGCCGCCAACCAGAAGCTGGACAGCGGCCGCCTGCTCGCCCCCACCGGCGGCAGCGTGGTCCGGTTCCTGAGCAAGCCGGGCGACACCGTCACCACCCAGCCGGTGCTGCAACTGGCCGACACCTCCCGCATGGTGGTCATCGCCGAGGTGTACGAGTCGGACGTCGGCAAGGTGCGGGGGTGGCTGACGGCCGGGAAGCCGGTGAAGGCGGAGATCGACATGCGGGGGGTGTCGGGCGGCGGCAAGAAACTGGCCGGCGTCGTGACCGACGCCTCACGGGTGGCCACCGTGGTGGCGAAGAACGTGCTCACCCCGCTCGGCCCGCGGGAGGACGCCGACCGCCGCGTGGTGGAAGTGGAGGTGGAACTGGACGCCGCCGCGGCCGCCGTGGCGAAGGATTACATCGGCCTTCAGGTGCGGGTGACACTTCGGCAAAGTGACAAGTAACAAGGCGCAAGTAACAAGGCTGGAAGGCGTGAACGGTCGATGCTTTAACTTGCTCCTTCCCACTTGCTACTTGTCTGCCCATGACCTCCGCCCGCCTCGCCCTCAGTTCGCTCCTGCACCAGCCCGGCCGGTCGGCCGTGTCCGTGGTCGGCACCGCCTTCGCCGTCGTGCTGGTGTTCATGCAACTCGGCTTCCTCGGGTCGGTCGAGAACACGGCCACCCTGCTGTACGGCAAGATGCGATTCGACGTGCTCGTCACCAGCGGTGAGTACGGGGACCTGAGCCGGCCGGGGCAGGTGTCGCGGGACACGCTGGCACGGGCCAACGGGGTGAAAGGGGTGGCCGAGGTGCAGCCGGTGAGCATGGGCACCGCGTACTGGCGGAACCCGACCAACGACCCGGAGAAGGGTCGCAAGCGGTGGGCGATCAGCGTGGTCGGCGTCCCGCCGGGGCAACTGGACCGCGTCTTCCTGCCGCCCGGCCACGGCGGCATCTTCGACACCGCCGACGAGCAGGCGAAACATCAGGCGGCCCTCGGGCGGATGGGCGAGGTGCTGTTCGACGAGCGGTCGCGGCCGGACTTCGGCACGAAGGAGGCCATGCCCGCCGGCACCGTCGCCGAGTTGAACGGGCAGAGCGTGACGCTCGCCGGCTACTTTCGCGCCGGCACCGGGTTCAGCTACACCGGCCTGCTGCTCACCAACGAGCGGACGTTTGCCGACCACATGGGCACGTCGCCGGACGTGGTGTCGTTCGGGCTGGTGAACGTGGCCGACGGCGAGACGCCACAGCAGGTGAAGGAGCGGCTGACGCAAACACTCGCGGCCGACGGGGTGAAGGTGTTCACGCGGGCGGAGATCGAGCAGGCCGAGCGCGACTACTGGGTGAACCGCACCGCCCTCGGCCAGTTCTTCTACTTCGGCGTGCTGCTGGCCGTCACCGTGGGGGGCATTTTCATCTACCAGATGATGGTGGCGGACATCAAGAAGCACCTGCCCGAGTACGCCACCCTGAAGGCGATGGGCTACCAGTTCGGCTTCCTGTTCCGGGTGGTGGTGTGGCAGTCGGTGTACCTGAGCGTGGCCGGGTACGCGCTCGGGCTGATCGGCGGGCTGGGGCTGTACGAGGTGGCGAAGGCCGCCGCCCGGTTGCCGATCGGCATGACGTGGGAGCGGGTGGGCCTCGTGCTCGCGCTGACCGTCGGCATGTGCGTGCTGTCCGGCCTGCTGGCCGTGCGGAAGGTCCGCACCGCCGACCCCGCCGACCTGTTCTGAGCCGGTCATTGTCGCGGCGGTAGAACGTCCACTGCTTGATGCGCTTGGCCGTCACGAGGCGACTGCCGAGCAGTATCCGCATGTGCTCACTCAGCGTCGAGGCGCTGATTCCCAGCTTGTCAGCAATAAGCTG
>JANNDF010001037.1:0-2044 GCA_031387445.1 Planctomycetia bacterium | reverse complement strand
ACGGCCGATCCGTTCGGCCACCGCTTCCACCTCGTCCGCCCACCGCTCCACCGCCGCCCGCGTCGGTCGTCCTGACATGACTCGCCCTCGCCGCAACTCCTTGCGAGGGCAATTCTAGCAACTACGGCTGTAGGACTAGGTGCTCGAGCAATTGCCCGGCACCGATAGCGGACCTGGAACAGCGTTCGTTGGGAAGCGTGGCAGGCCACGCGCTCGGCCGACGCAACATCGGCCACCTGTTCCGAAGAACAGAAACGCTAACCGCCGACCGCCGACAACGCGGATAGTGTACGACCGACGCCAACGGCGTCGTTCTCGCAGCCCAGGGTTGAGGTGCGAAGCACCGACACCCTGAGAACAGCGCCCATCCCGACGATACGACCCCGACGGGGTCGTTCACTCGTGTGGTGAACGACCCCGTCGGGGTCGGGAGAGGTGGTGCGGGGTTTCCCAGGGTGTCGGACCTTCGGTCCTCAACCCTGGGCTGAGGGAACGACCCCTTCGGGGTCGAAGGCCTCACGCGATCAGTTCGCCGACCGGCTTGCCCCAGGGCACCACGACCGTCGGGCGGTCGAGGCGGTCGCGCAACTCCGTGTCCGGCGGGATGCCGAGGCACTGGTAGACGGTGGCGATGATGTCGGCCGGTGAGGTGGGGTTGGTGCTCGGCTTCGCCCCGATCTTGTCGCTCGACCCGTACACCAGCCCCTCCTTCATCCCCCCGCCGGCGAGCAGCAGCGAGTAGCAGAAGTTCCAGTGGTCGCGGCCGGCGGCGGCGTTGATCTTCGGCGTGCGGCCGAACTCGCCCATGACGCAGATCAGGGTGCGGTCGAACAGCCCGCGGTCGATCAGGTCGTTCACCAGGGTCGAGTACGCCGCGTCCAGTTGCGGCAGCAGTTCGCCCTTCAGCTTGGTGAAGTTGTTGCCGTGCGTGTCCCAGGTGGCGTTGGCGTCGGGCGCCCAGGAGACGCACGCCACCCGCGTGCCGGCCTCGATCAGCCGGCGGGCGAGTAGCACGCTCTGGCCGTACACGTTCCGCCCGTAGGCGTCGCGCACTTTCGGCGGCTCGCGGTCGAGTTGGAACGCCTGCGACGTTTCCGGCGAGGTGAGCAGGTCGAACGCCTTCGCCCGGAAGCCGTCCATGTCGGCCAGGGTGCGGTCGGGGCTGTTGCCGGCGGTGCCGAGCTTCGACGCGAGTTGGCGGCGGGCGTCGAACCGGGCGAGGTCGAGGTCGGCGGACAGCGACAGTTCGGGCAGGCGGAAGTCGGGGGCGTTCGGGTTGCGGGTGATGAACAGCGGGTCGCGGGGTTTGCCCAGCCAGCCGCCGAAGAAGCCCGGCTGCGGCGGACCGCCCGCCCCCTCTTGCGTGACGAACGGCATCGACACATACGGCACCACGTTCGCCGTCGGCGGGCGGAGTTGGGCCGTCACCGAGCCGATGCTCGGGTGGTCGGTCGGCTTGGCCCCGCCGCCCAACTCGCCGCGGTCGTGCCCGGTCATCCCGCAGTACACCGCCGCCGCGTGCGCGTTGTTCACCCCGTGGTGCATGCTCCGCACCAGCGTGCTGCGGTGCATCAGCTTGCCCATCCGCGGCAGGTGTTCGCTGATGAGCAGGCCGGGCACACTCGTGCTGATCGGCTTGAACTCGCCGCGGATCTCGGGCGGCGCGTCGGGCTTCATGTCCCACATGTCGTGGTGGCTCGGCCCGCCGTTCAGGAAAATGAGGATGCAGTGGTCGGCGGACGCCCGCGGTTTGGCGGAGTCGGCCCGGAGGAACTGCGGCAGGGTGAGGCCGAGGGCGGCGGCGGTGCCGACGCGGAGGACGTCACGGCGAGACGGACGGGGCATGGGAGGGCGTCTCAGGGAACGAGACCGGCGGGAGTGTGATTATGCCAGACGGCCGGGCGGAGGGGAACGAGAATCGAGCGTAGCAATGGACGCGAGCGGCACGGACTGCCGGCATGGCGGCGGGAACTGAGGATCAAGGTGTCTTCGCCGCGACCCACGGGCGGGGGCCAAAACGCGCCCCGGGGGCGCGGCGCACCCT
>JANNDF010001014.1:0-4362 GCA_031387445.1 Planctomycetia bacterium | reverse complement strand
CCCGACGGCACGCCCGGTATTCGCCAGGGGTGAAGCGTGCTACGCGTGCCAGAACCCCTGGAACTGATGGGAAAAATGATAAAGCCCTGAAAGGGCGACCCGTGTCGTGCGGGTCGCCCTTTCAGGGCTTCTGGGTTGTTGGATGTTCCTTTCCAGGGGTTCCGTCGCGTCTCCGACGCTCCGTCACCCCTGGCTATTTCCGGTGGCCCCGTTGGGGCCGCGGGTCGGCGGTGCATCACTTCGCGTAGCTCAACCACTGATAGACCCCCGCACACCCCGCGCATTCCATCACCACGACCACGATGACGAACGCCAACATGATGACCCTCACCAGCCGGCGGGGATGGCTGGGCGTGTCTTCATTTCGCCTGAAGTCCGTTAGGGCAAGCGCCCCTCCAGTCACCGCGCCGAGCAATGACCCCAACAAGGCGGATGTGACGAAAACTACCCCCTCGTCCGTCGCCGTCCGAACACCCGGCCACGTCTGCCAAATACCATACGCCGTCACGCACCCGGCGCCATAGCCGACCATCCATCCACCAACGGGCATCCACACCACAAGGCCGAGTGGTACGTTCAGCAATCGCGCTGTGATCAAGGCGACGGCCCCGATCGCGGCGAACGCGTACCAGAGTAGAACCGTGAGCATGGCAAGCGACATTCATTCCCTCTCGACTACCGCACCACGCCTTTCTGGTCGAGCACCACGGCCGAGGCCATGTTGTCGCCGAACGTCTTGAAGTCCTTGAAGGTCCAGACCACCTTCTTCTCGCGGGTCACTTCGATCAGTTGCGGGTTCTTGTCGGTGGCGTGGCAGTTGCCGATGACCACGTTCCCGTTCGGCAGCACTTGCAGCGTCGTCACCCACGCCAGCGTGATGCCGTCCAAGTCCTTCTGATCGACCTGCCACACGATCTTGCCCTTCGGGTCCACTTCGATCACGCGGTTGTTGTTCCCGCCGGCGATGAGCGTGTTGCCGCTCTCCAACCGCACCGCCCCGTACAGCGCTGTGCCGTGCCCTTCTGGGCCGTGCCCGCCGCTCGCCTTCCGCCCGTTAAGATCGATCTTGTACTCCCACACCACTTCGCCCTTCGTGTCGTACTCCTTCACCGCCCCCTCGCCCTCGTGGCACACCAGGTAGTTACCGCTCTTCAACTTCCGCACCATGCGGGTGTCGCGGTGGGCGTCCGGCTTGGCCACCTTCAGGGCGATCTCTTTGACGATCTTGCCGTCCTTGTCCACCTCGACGATGCGAGTGTTGCCGCTCTCGGCCACCATCGTGTTGCCGTCGGCCAGCCGCTGGAAGGCGTGAATCTCGATGCGGCCCTTGTACCCATCCTTCGGCTTCGCCTCGTACTTCCACACCACCTCTTTCTTCTTCACGTCGATCTCGACGACGTTCGTGGCCGAGGTGTGCGTGAGGATGTTGCCGTTGTCGAGGACGTGCAGGTCGTGAACGTCGTGCTTGTTGGCGAACTCCCACTCCACTTCGCCTTTGGCGTTGACGATAGCCAGCTTGCCGGTGCCGCGGTCGGCGGCCAGCACGCGATACGCGGGTGTATCCGCGGCGAGCAACGGGAGCGAGCAGAGTAGCAGTGCGAAGAGCGAGCGCATGGGAATGGCTCCGGAGGGGGAGTGTTTAAGGTAGCGGAACCGCATCCCCGGCACCCTCTCACCTTTTTTTCACTGGCACCCGCCCCGCCGCGGTCGTACCCTGCCAGTCCTGATCGTGCGTGAACGCACGAATTCCGTGACCGCCGCACATGACCACCGGAAGTGAACTGGCGCTCGCCCTCCGCGCCGCGTACCTCGCCCTGCACCGGCAGTCGGAGGCGGCGTTCGCCCGGCACGGCGTGACCGCCGACCAGTTCGTGCTGCTGGCGTCCCTCGCCCGCGGGCACGCCCTGACTCAGCGGGAACTCGCCCGGCGGATGTCGTCCGATCCGAGCACGGTTCGCGCGATGCTGGTGCTGCTCGAGAAGCGGGGGCTGGTCGAACGGGAAGCCCACCCGTCCGACGCCCGCGCCCGAACGGTCTCGCTCAGCGCCGACGGCAAACGGGCGTTCCGCACGCTCTGGACGGCGGGCGACCCGGTGCGGGCGAAGATGCTCGACGCCCTGAACCCCGGCGAGGCGGAAACGCTCCTCGCCCTGCTCACGCGGGTGGCCGACGCGCTGACCCCCGACGGCGTGTCGGCCGCCTCTCACTCTCCCGAGGACGACTCATGAGCGGACGCATCCTGGTCCTGGCGGCGTGGGCCGCACTGGCCTGCGGGCCGGTGTTCGCCCAGACGAAGGACGAGAAGAAGCCAGACGACAAGGCGGAGAAGTACCCCGACCCGCCGAAGGATTACGACAAGAAGCGGGACGGCATCGAACACGGCAAGTCGGAAGTGGTGGAGTACGACAGCACCACCGTGGGCATCAAGCGGAAGGCGACGGTGTACACCCCGCCGGGGTTCGACCCGAAGGGGCAGTCCAAGTACCCGGTGTTCTACCTGCTGCACGGCATCGGCGGCGACGAGAACGAGTGGCCCCGCGGCGGCACCCCCGGCGTGGTGCTGGACAACCTGTACGCCGACAAGAAACTGGCGCCGATGATCGTGGTGATGCCGAACGGCCGGGCGTCGAAGGACCTGACCGCCCGCAGCCCGTTCGGCCAGCAGTCGCCGGCCTTCGCCGCGTTCGAGCAAGACCTGCTCAAAGACCTGATCCCGTTCGTCGAGAAGACGTACCCGGTGAAGGCCGACCGCGAGAGCCGGGCGCTCGCCGGGCTGAGCATGGGCGGCGGGCAGTCGCTCAACTTCGGGCTGGGCAACCTGGACACGTTCGCGTGGGTGGGCGGGTTCTCGTCCGCCCCGAACACGAAGAAGCCGGAAGACCTCATCAAAGACCACGCCGACGCCGCCAAGAAGCTGAAAGTGCTGTACGTGGCGTGCGGCGACAAGGACGGCCTGTTCCGCATCAGCGAGAACGTCCACAAGATGCTCGACGAGAAGAAGGTGCCGCACGAGTACCGCGTCATCCCCGGCGGGGCGCACGACTTCAAGGTGTGGAAGAGCGACCTGTACCATTTCTCGCAGCTCATCTTCCAGGACGGCGGGAAGAAGCCGGAGGAGAAGAAGCCCGAAGTGAAGAAGCCGGACGACAAGAAGGACGAGGGCCAACCCTCGGCCACGAACCTGCCGAACGCCCAGTACCCGCGGGTCCACGCCGACGGGCGGGCCACGTTCCAGTTCAAGGCACCGGACGCGAAAAAGGTGCAGGTGTTTACCAACTATGGTCTGGGGCCCCGCGGGCACTGGGACATGACGAAGGGCGACGACGGGGTGTGGAAGTTCATCTCCCCGCCGATCGTCCCCGGCTTCCACTACTACGGCTTCCTGGTGGACGGGGTGTTCGTGAACGACCCCGGCACCGACACCTACTTCGGCACCAGCCGGCCGACGAGCGGGATCGAGATCCCCGAGAAGGGGGTGGACTTCTTCCACGCCAAGGACGTGCCGCACGGCGAGGTCCGCTCGCGGTGGTACAAGTCGAAAGTGACCGGCCAGAACCGGCACATCCAGGTGTACACCCCGCCGGACTACGACGCCGATCCGAAGAAGAAGTACCCGGTGCTCTACCTGCAACACGGCGGCGGGGAGGACGAGACCGGCTGGGCCAAGCAGGGGCACATGCACTTCATCCTGGACAACCTGATCGCGGAGAAGAAGGCGGTGCCGATGGTCGTGGTGATGGAGAAGGGGTACGCCACGAAGGCGGGCGAACAGCCCGCAGCACCGGGGCCGGGCCGCGGGTTCGGCGGCGGGGCGTTCGAGGACGTGGTCATGAAGGACTTGATCCCGCTGATCGACAGCACCTACCGCACCATCGCCGACCGCGACCACCGGGCCATCGCCGGGCTGAGCATGGGGGCCGGGCAGGCGTTGCAGATCGGGCTGACCCACCTGGACACGTTCTCGGTCGTCGCGGCGTTCAGCGGGGCCAGCCGGGCCGACCCGAAGACGGCCTACAACGGCCTGTTCGCCGACGGGGCGGCGTTCGACAAGAAGCTCAGCCTGCTCTACCTGCACTCGGGCGACCAGGGGCTGGACGAGGGCATTCACAAGAGTGCCGAGGGGCTTTATAACTCCCTCCAGACGGCCGGCGCGAAGAACGTCGTGTTCCGCGACGCGAAGGGGCTGGGGCACGAGTGGCAGACGTGGCGGATCGCCTTTCACGACTTCGCCCCGCGGCTGTTCCAGCCGAAGAAGTGAGTGACGGGCCGGTGGGACCGGGTGCCATTTGGCGGGTGCGTTCACCCGGCGGGACCGGGTGCGGTCGTGCCGGCTATCATGACGGATACCATTGCCCTCAGTCG
>JANNDF010001006.1:0-5939 GCA_031387445.1 Planctomycetia bacterium | reverse complement strand
AAACGAACCCACCCGCCGGGCGGCGGGTGGGAGAGAGGCGGGTGAACCCGGAGGGGTTACTTCTTCTCGGTCGGCTTCTCTTCCGGCTTCTTCTCGGTCGGCTTGGCTTCGGTCGGCTTGGCTTCAGTCGGCTTGGCTTCGGTCGGCTTGGCTTCGGTCGGCTTGGCTTCGGTCGGCTTGGCTTCGGTCGGCTTGGCTTCGGTCGGCTTGCTGTTGGTCGGGGTCCCGGTGCTGCCGGTCGGCTTGGTGCCACCGGTGGTCGGGGCCGGGCCGCAGCCGACGGCCGCCAGGCCGACGACGAACGCCATCAGGGCGAACAGTTTCGCGCGCATTGTGGTCTCTCCGGGTGTGGGGATATTGAGCCGGCCGCCCCTCCTCGGCCGTTTGAGTGCGTTGTCGATGTTACAGGCGTGTTCAGATGTCGGCTACGCCGTAGCCGAAAATTGTTACCCGCCCGCATCAGCCTTTGCCGAGAACCGCGTCCACCACCCAGCACCCGCGGACGTGCGGCCCCGGCCCGCGACAGTGCGACAGGATGTCGGCGGAATCGCACCCCGCTTCTTCGAGCGCGTCTGCGAGAATGGGCATCCGGTCGAAGGCCCGCTCGGCGTAAATGCCTGATGCGAGGGCGACGACGGTTTCGGAACGCCACGCGGGATCGAACGCCTCCGGGCGGAACGGGTTGCCGACGATGTCGCGGACCAGCCAACCGCATGGCCAGTCCTCCTGGCGGGCGATGTGATCGAGCAAGTGTTCGTTGAGGTCTTGGGAGTTGACGTGCCCAACGTGATAGGCGATGTGCGCGGCGTTTACGAACTGAACGGCTTCCTCCCGGTCGGCAAGAATCTCTTGGTCCGATGCGCCGCCGGTGAACAGGTCCTCGCACTCGTCGGCGTCCACACCCTTGATCTGCCTGACTCGATACTCGCCGTTCATCACCTGGAGACGGCGTCGATTGTGTTCCGGCTCGAAGTCGAAGCCGAACGTCGGCACCTCGGCGCGGTAGGCCGCGTGACCAATCTCATCCTCAGTCGCCTGCCCGTCCGCCCACCGCTCGGCCACCTCAACCGCACGCCGTGAGGAGTCGTGGTGCAACCACCGATCCCAGATGACGCGCAGGCCGCCGCAAACGTACAGAGTCTCCTGACGCTTTGAAATGCGGTCGCCCAGATACTCCAACATCGCCCCTGTGTCGTCGCACGTCAGCCACTCGGCTTCGGTCATGGGAAGCCCTCCGTCGTGCTCTGCTCGCTCCGCGAGCGGTCTGAAAAATCCGCTTGCGGAGCGAGCAGAGCACGAAATCACCGGATCGGGTTCCACGCTCGGCCTTCGTTGGCGATCATCTTGTCGGCACACTCCGGCCCCTGGCTGCCCACCGCGTACTCGGTCGGTTGCTCCGCCTCCGGGCGTTCGCTGGCCTGGATGATCGGGTCCATGATCTCCCACGCCCGCTCGATCTCGTCGCTCCGCATGAACAGGCTCGCGTCCCCCTGGATGGCGTCGAGCAGCAGCCGCTCGTAGGCCTCCGGCAGCGCTTTGGTGGCGTAGGCGTCCTTGTAGTTGAACGCCAGGTCGCGGGGTTGCAGTCGCACGCCGTCCACGTCGGGCACTTTCGTCTGGAAGTTCAGGTCGATCCCTTCATTGGGTTGCAGCACCAGCCGCATGTGGTTGCACTTGAGCGTCTCGCCGGGCGGCAGCGGGAAGAGCAGGTGCGGCGGGCAACGGTACTGGATGAACACCTCGCTGTACCGGCTCTTCATCCCCTTCCCGCTGCGGACGTAGAACGGCACGTTCTTCCACCGGGCGTTGTCGATGGTCAGCTTCACCGCCGCGAAGGTGGACGTCTTCGTCCCCGGCGGCACGCCCGGTTCGGTGCGGTAGCCGGCGTACTGGCCGATGCTCACGCTCTTGCACGCGGCGTCGAACGTCGGCACCACCACACTGTCGAGCACCTTCACCTTCTCGTTCCGCAGGGTGTCGGCCGAGTGCCGGGCCGGGCTTTCCATCGCCACCAGGCTCAGCACTTGCAACAGGTGCGATTGGAACATGTCTCGCAGCACGCCGGACCCGTCGTAGTACGCCCCCCGCTTGCCCACTGTCACCGTCTCGGCCACGGTGATCTGCACGTGGTCGATGTACTGGTAGTTCAGAGCGGCTCGAACATCGTGTTGGCGAAGCGGAAGATGAGGATGTTCTGGACGGTCTCTTTGCCCAGGTAGTGGTCGATACGGTAGAGCTGCGATTCCTGCCAGTGCGTGTGCAGCGTCTGGTTGAGTGCCTTCGCGGTGGCCAGGTCGTGGCCGAACGGCTTCTCGATGACCAGCCGGCGGAACCCGCCCGTCTCCTTGCTCATGCCGGCTTCGCCCAGTGCGGTGCTCACCTGCGGGTACAGTTCCGGCGAAATGCTCAGGTAGTACACCCGCCGCCCGCCGTCGGTGCCCTCGTTCGTGGCGAACCAACTCGTCACGGGTTCGATGCCGCCGGGCTTGGTCACGTCCGCGCTCACGTAGTGCAGCCGCTGGGCGAACTCGGTCCACTCGTCGTCCTTCCACCCTTCGCCGGACGACTGGAACGCCTCCCTCACCTTCGTTTCGACCTGCTCGCGGAAGGAGTCGTCGGTGAACGGCGAGCGGGCGACGCCGAGAATCCGGGCCTCGACCGGTAGCCGCTTCTTGATGAACAGGTTGAACAGGGCCGGAATCAGCTTGCGGCCGGTCAGGTCGCCGGACGCGCCGAAGATGACTACGGTCAGCGGGGATGCCATGTGTGCGGTGCCTGTCGGATGCGAGAGGGACGGGGGCATTTTAAGAAAGCTCCACCCGGCCGGGCGGTACAATCGCCATCGGCCTCGCCCTCTCTCCTCCGGGGTCCGCTCATGTCCACCTCTCCCGACCGCCGTTCGTTCCTCTGCTCCGCCGCCGTCGCCGGTGGTGCCGCCTTCCTTGCCGACCTGCCGGCCGTGCGGGCCGCCGACGCCAAGGTCGATCCGGACCTGGTGCGGTTGGACGCCGACATCGAACCGCTCGTCAAGCTGGTCGAAGACACCCCGCGGGACAAACTGCTCGAAGAGGTGGGCGGCCGCATCAAGAAGGGGCTGGCCTACCGCGACGTGCTGGCGGCGTTGCTCCTCGCCGGCGTGCGGAACATCCGCCCGCGGCCGAACGTCGGGTTCAAGTTCCACGCCGTGCTGGTGGTGAACTCGGCGCACCAGGCGGCCCTCGCCGGGCCGGACAAGGAGCGGTGGCTGCCGCTCTTCTGGGCGCTCGACAACTTCAAAGGTGGTCAGGCGACCAACGAGAAGGAGGGCGGCTGGCGGATGAAGCCGGTGGACGAGCTGAAGGTGCCGACCGCCCGCAAGGCCGAAGCCGAGTTCGTGTCCGCGATGACCGACTGGGACGAGGGCAAGGCCGACACCTCCGCCGCCGCCGTCGCACGGCATCTGCCGGCCGATCGCGCGTTCGACCTGTTCGCCAAGTTCGGGAGCCGAGACTTCCGCGACATCGGGCACAAGGCGATTTTCGTGGCGAACGCCTTCCGCACGTTACAGGTGATCGGCTGGCAGCCCGCCGAGCCGGTGCTGCGGTCGCTCGCCTACGCCATTCTGAAGCGGGACGGCGAGGCCAAGCCGGACGGCAACGCGGTGGCCGATCAGGTGGGCGTTCGCAACGCCGAACTCGCGGCCAAGCTGCCGGCCGACTGGACCGCCGGCAAGCCCGACCCGACCGCGACGGACGACCTGCTGACCGCCCTCCGCACCGCCAGCCACACCGAGATCGCCGACGAGGTGGTGAAGGTGTTCGGCAAGGTGTCGCCGCAATCGGTGTGGGACGCGGTGTTTGCCGGCGCGGGGGAGTTGCTCATGCGGCAGCCGGGCATCGTCGGGTTGCACACCCTCACCACCGCGAACGCCCTGCGGTACGCCTACGCCACGACGGGGGACGACACCCTGCGGCGGATGCTGTTGTTGCAAGCGGTCTCGTTCCTGCCGCTGTTCCGCGGGGCGATGGGCGACCGCGGGAAGGTGGCCGACGTGCGCATCGACCGGTTGACGCCGGCCGAGGGGAAGGCGGTGACCGTGGACGACGTGTTCGCCACGCTCAGCAAAGATCGCGCACAGGCGGCGGGGCTGGCACTGCAATACCTGAAGGCGAACCCGGCCGGCAGCCGCGAGTTGATCGACGCCGGGCGGCTGCTGGTGTTCCTGAAGGGGACCGACTCGCACGACTACAAGTTCAGCGCCGCGGTGATGGAGGACCACGCCCACCTGTCGGCCGGGTGGAAGGACCGGTTCCTGGCGACCAACCTGTTCTGGCTCAAGGGGGCGGGCGGGGCCGACGCGCCAGTAGTGAAGCGGACGCGGGCGGCGCTCGCCTGATTTTCCATCCACCCCTCGCACGGCGGGCCGCGGTGTGTTCTAACTGTGGGTATGGCCACCGCACCGCCCGACTCGCTCGCCGTCCTGGACGCCCTGCCGGTGTCGGTGTTCCAGTTCGACCGCGACTGCCGCATCGTGCACGCCAACCGCTGGGTGTGTGACCAACTGGGCAGCACGCCGGCCGAGGTGGTGGGCAAGGTGTGCCCCGACCTGGGCATGCCCGCAGGCGTGTGGGCCGAATGGCAGGCGGCGCTCGCCGACACTCTCGCCACCGGCCGGGTCGGGCAGTACGAGTTCGTGTGCGGCGGGCCGGAGGAGCGGCTGGTCGAGTACCGGTTCGCCCCGCAACCGGCGGCCGACGGGCGGCCCGAATCCGTGTGGGTGGTCGCCCTGACCATCACCGAAGTGCAACTCCTGCGGCGGGCACTGCGGGAGCAGGAGCACCTGTTCCGCGCCTTCCTCGACCGGGTGCCGGCCCTCGCCTGGTTACGCGACTCCGCCTCCCGGTACGCGTTCGTCAACCAGACGTACCTGACGCACT
The DNA here is from genome assembly GCA_031387445.1 of Planctomycetia bacterium. GTDB lineage: Bacteria > Planctomycetota > Planctomycetia > Gemmatales > Gemmataceae > JALHQU01. The sequence goes on along the minus strand of JANNDF010001006.1, from coordinate 1,023 downwards.
ACGGCCTGACGGCCGACGACCGCATCGGCAAGACGCCGGCCGACGTGTGGCCGACGGAGGTCGCCGCCCAGTTCCGGGCGAACGATCAGGCGGTGCTCGACTCCGGGCGGGACGTGCAGGTGATCGAGACCGTCCCCGAGCCGGACGGCGGCCTGCGGCACTGGCTGAACGTCAAGTTCCCGTTCGTCGGCGAGTCGGGCGAGCGGTACATCGGCGGCATCGGGGTGGACGTCACTGAGCAGCGGGCGGCGGAGGAGCGGGCCGCCCGCACCGCCAAGCTGGAGAGCCTGGGCCTGCTGGCCGCCGGCGCCGCCCACGACTTCAACAACCTGCTGACGGTGGTGCTCGGGCAGGCGACGCTCGCCCTACGGCAGGTGTCGCCCGACTCGCCGGTGGCCGACCGCCTGCGGCAGATCCAGGACGCCGGCGAGCGGGCCGCCGAGTTGTGCGAGCAGATGCTGTCGTTCGCCGGCCGCCGCAAGAGTTCGCCGGTGGACGTGGACCTGGCAACCATCGTCCACGACACCGCCCGCCTCACCCGCGGCCTGTTGCCCGCATCGACCGGGTTGCATTTCGACCTGCCCGCCCACCCGGTGACCGTCCACGCCGACCCCACCCACCTGCGGCAGGTGGTGCTCAACCTGATCACCAACGCGGCCGACGCCATGACCGGCCGCGCCGGCGAAGTGCGGGTGGGCGTGACCGTCACCAACGGCCAGGCGACTCTGGCGGTGAGCGACCAGGGGTGTGGCATGTCGGCGGAGGTGTCGTCCCGCGTGTTCGAGCCGTTCTTCACCACCAAGACGCACGGGCACGGCCTCGGGCTGGCCGCCGTGCAGGGGCTGATTCACTCGATGGGCGGGGAGATCGCCGTCCACTCGGTGCCCGGGGCGGGCAGCACCTTCCGCGTCCGCCTGCCGGCGGTGTGACACCGGATCGCGTTGATGTCTTGCTGTTGCCGGCCTCTGTGAGGCCGGTCAGGACCGGGGTCACAGACCCCGGCGACAGCAACACGTCACTGTC